>MWYU01000144.1 GCA_002050375.1 Chitinophagales bacterium 62-2 | reverse complement strand
CTCTATAGTAGAATGAAATACTACAAGACGGTGTTGTATAAAAGGTACATATTTAACAAGAAAATATTTATAGTCAATTTTTTTTTTAAAAATCATGGTTGGCTTTTGTAGCTTTTAAATACAACAGGAACCGATTTGAAAATGTATTAAAAATAATTCTTTTTGAGAAGACGAATATCTACAAGTAATAACTAAGCTTTTTACAAGGAGAATTAATATCACCTTATCTCAAATCTCATTTTAAAATTAGATATCCGATACTTAAGTTTCTGTATAAGCTGTAACCTAAGATGAAAAATCCAAAAGAATATCTGAGTTTTATTATATTTTTTCCAACTTTTTATCTTTTTTGTAAATATTCCTGTTTCTGTTTTTTTGGGTATTAATAATTTGTCTCGCTGTTTAGTAAGTTGCACTGCTTTTTCTGCCTTATAATTAATTGTCAAATCTTTATTCTCGTTTAAGAAATTAGTAATATTTAAATTATAAATATCCTTTAGATAGATGTAATGATATATAAAATCATCACTTTTTAATATAGTAGTTTTTTTCAAGAAGACGTACGAGAAAGCCAATTGTTCCGCCAGAAAATATCCAGATCTTTTACTTATTTGATCAGTTAATTTCAAAACATCTTCTAAAAATGGAAGATTACTATAGCTTATTCCAATAACACCCGAATTCCACATTTCTACATTCAGGCAAATTTCAATTTCCCCTTCTTTCAATTTTAAATTATTTCTTTTAATTACGCTGCCTAACACATCGCTTGGGAAATAGCCGAAGTTCCAACTTTTTTTTCCAACATTTTCGTCTCCTTTAAGCAGTTCAAATTCTTTGGAATGAAATATGGCCGTATTGCCTGAGATTTTATTAACAAGATCAAAAGGAGATTTTAAAAAAAAAGTATCGCTATCTATAAACAAAACATTGCTTCTATACTTTTGTATGCAAAGTTTAATAACACACACTTTAATTCTGTGGATGTAGCCAAGGTCATTAATATAATCTTTTATATTTTTAGAAGTTAATATTTCATAGATTATATTAATTCCGTTTAAGTTTTTTTCAAAAACTTCTTTATTGTCAGTGTAAACTATAAGACTTATTTTTTCAAGTTGCTTTTCTCCACTTAAAAAATAATAAAGGGTTAAAATAGATAACATAACCTGTTTGTGTACATGGGTAGGACCATAAGCAACATATAAAATTACAGTTTTGTTATTTATCATTTGTAAGTTATCAAATCTTAGAAGTGGCGCAAATAAAGTAGATAAATTATTTTTAAAAGTTATACTGAGGATATTTCATTCTACTATAGAGCAACCAATCAGTTAATTTCAACTTATCTCATATTACGTTTTTGAGATTTTTCACTATTCTTTTACATCCCACATTCTTATCATCTTTGGCTAAGTCCTCTATAATTTTATAGATATAATCTTGAATTTATCTTTTATATCTACAAACTTATTAAAGAAGCCATTGACCTAAGAGGCAGGAGGAGGAGTTTTTTTTAACTCATAAACTTTCGCATCAACTAAAAACCTAAACCAAAACCCTTGAAGAATATGGAAAATTAATCCTCTTGTTCCATCTAAAAAACCTAACCGGAATAAGTATCTGACTATGAAATAAATAAAGGGTCTGAAAAACAATGGAAACTTTTCATAAACGCTTTTTAAATACCGTCTTTTCTGTATTGCATTTCCTGTCCTGTTACTTTCAATCACACCATCTCCACCCTTTAATTTTGAGGATAGCTCAGAAGCCTCCAGGCTCGACCATTTATTATGCCTTAATGTAAAATTGAAAAGACTGTCAGTAATTACATCTATAATATCTCCTTTTAATTTTATTAAGTCTCCTTCAACCTTAAAGTGCTGATCATATTGCTTTATCTCGCAATACCCTTTTCCTTTTCTAAATAATACTGAATGATAAGTGGGATAATGTCCACCAAAGCGGATCCACTTACCCATAAAAATTGTTCGTCTGCTGGTAAGAAAGCCATTTATTGCAGGAGGAATATTTTTATCGAAAATAACCTTTAATTCATTTCTAAGTTCCACAGTAAGACGATGGTCTGCATCTAAATTCAGGACCCAGTTATTACTGATAGAAAGATTATCTAAAGCCCAGTTACGTTGAAAAGAATAATTTTCAAAAGGGTGACTTACTATTTCACAATTATATTCTTTTGCAATGTTTAAGGTATTGTCGGTGGAGCCTGAGTCTACAATGAAGATTTCTGAAACAACATCTTTTATACTTTCTAAACATGCCCTAATGTTTGTCTCTTCGTTAAACGTAAGTACAATAGCTGTTATATTAATCATCATATTGTAAATATTGCCTTTATAATCTACTGTTGATTTACTTATAGTTTTAAGCCTGCTTATGTTAATGAAAACGGTTTTAGGTGGAGTTAGTTGAAAAAACCTTTCATAATCTACTCTGCACCGCGAAAAAATTATGGAAGAGCCACTTATTGAAGTGTGCTATTTTTAAGGTAAGTACTAATAACAGAGGAAAGATGAAAATGATCTCCGGTTGATCTTTTAAAGTAAATAACAGGAACTTCATAGATCATTAGCGATCACCATTTTCGTAGGGAAAATCGCCCCTTCCGTTAGCTACGGGTTGTGGCTACTTGTAACACAAGGCCTCCTTTTGAATTAAACTCTCACGTAGTTTCGAAACTGACCCTATAGTTTCGTCATAAATATAAGCCGACTTATATGAAGCAGTTATGTAAAGAATTTTACTCATTCAATAGGGACTAAAATTTTTCTTTTTACAAGGATAAAATAGAATATATACATACCTATATAACACCAAAACGTGGTATTTATCAAAAACTCGAAGCAGCTGCCCCGCCAAAAAACTCCAAACATTCCGGTAAAGACCAGAGCAGTACCTAACAAAAAACCTCCGAACATTTCTTCTGCCTTCATTGCAATAAATTGCGCTACAAAACCATACAGAAATAAAGTAATTAATATTATCAAATTTCCGCCGGATAAATATGCATCAACTATAAAAGCGGGCTTTGCTGAAACAAGGGCATTCGGGTCAACTACGTTTGCTTCATACACACGTTCACTTACCAATTCTTCTGTATTACGCTTAGTCGGCCAAAAAACACGGGGAACAATGGCAAACAATGATTGCTCAAGTATTTGAGCACCATAATAAGGATGACGGGCAGGAATATGTTCCCTATATACAACAAACATTGAAATTTCAGAGATCCTGTTTACCAGAAAGTGCCAATTCGTTTCTGATAGCTGTTGTGATTCTTGTAAAGCTCTTAATGCCATCTCCTTTGCCTGTTCACTGCTTTGACCTAAAGCCCATGAAGCCTGACGAAACGTTGCTACATAAGTAGGAAGTATGCCAAAGGCAATAATAAGCAAGGGAATAAATATTACTAATAGCTTTTTCCCATAGATGGGAAATAAAAATATGCCTAGTAAAAGGATACTAATAATTACAGGTTCTTTGAATCCTGATACGGCTGCTTTTGCAAAGTTGAGCAGATAAAAAATTCCGGAGAGAAGTATAACCATTTTATTTCTTTCCCCTATTGCTGTTGAAAAGGCAAGTGTACATGCTACAAAACTTAATCCTGCAGCTTGTCCACCAAATTGACTAAGTCCTGAGAAACTAGAAAGAAGGAAGGATAAAGGGAGGCATATAATACCAATAGTAATAAAAAATCTGCTGAAACTTTTAATAGAAATTTCCACGTTCTTCTTAACAGGATATTTCATTGCTGCTAATATGCCGTGAGCAAGGGCAGCGTGGCCTAAAACATAATATTGCTGGCATGCAGTAACGGTTTGGGGTGTCGCTTTATTAATTGCATTATAGGTGCCGGTGTAAGAGAAATAGGTATAACCTATCGAGTCCAAAAAATAAAATATTGAGCTGCAGGCCATATAACCTGCAAAAATAGCCTGCACTAAAAATAGGGGTCTTAATATCTGCTGGTTGATTGGTATGTCAGTAGGCAAAGGCTTAATCCTTCCGCTCATCGACATATAAAATATAAAAAAAGATCCAATCCAGGCTATAAGAAAAGATGTTTGCGGATTGGGAATAACTATTGAAATTATCCAGGGGATGTAAAGATATAAGTATTTAAAATTCATTGTTCGACCTCCGCTACTTCATTTATAATTTGCTCCCATCGAATGCCGTAATTTTTCCAGGAGAATTGTTCAGCTTTTAACCTTGCCTGCTTTCCCATGACTGCAATTTGGTTAGGATTTGCATCAAAATATTGTAAATACTTAATTAACTGCTCTTCATCTCCTGGTGTAATAACAAATCCTTCCTTACCATCTTCAATTAAATCTGTACCTGCGGTAGCAGTTGTTGTAATAACAGGTAATCCTGAAGCCATAGCTTCGAGAATTACTAAACCGAAACCTTCAAAAAAACTTGGGAAAACGAAAACATTAGCCTTCCCCATAATTTCAGAAAGCTGTGCATTAATAATTTTACCTAATACTTTAATCGACTCCACCTTTTCTAATTTCTCTTTTATATCATCTGCTATCGGTCCAACTATCCATAATTCACAGTTTTTCAGATTTGCTTTGTTCCAGCATTCCAATAAAAAAGGAATTCCTTTTCTTATATCAACAGTACCGAGAAATAAAAATATTTTCTTTTGTTTTATCTCCTTTGGCTGGTATTTGAAGCGAGTAAGATCAACTCCATAAGGATTCAAGAAAATTTTTTGTTCATTAACCCCATTCTCAATTAGTGTTTGTTTTGTAAAAGTGCTTGCAACTACTATAAAGTTGGCATTATCATATTCAAGCTTTTCGCATTCAAGATACTTCTCTTCCTTCTCGACGATGTGTTTAGACCATGAGGGGTATTTGACATTAAGCTGTTTATGCACCTTAAGCATTTCAAGAGAATGACCAATGGATTGATCTAATATAAATTTCTTCCCCATTTTTTTTGCCCTATCAACTAGTATCCACGAGGAAGTATCAAAACCTATAACAATATCGGCATCTGCTATTTGCTTAGATTTTAACGCTTGTTGAAAGCGTTTATTCTTTTTAAAATAAAGCTCATTATCCGTTAATTTTCCTCTAAAAAACCTGCTAATTCGATGTTGCAGTTCAATAAAGGGGAACGTTTTTAGTTCTTTTCCAGGTACTTCATGTAAAACTCTGTTCGACAGTTGTAAATATAGTTCTGGCGACAATTTTTTTATTACTCGTATTAAGTAATTAGTATCTGACCATACTAAAGTAGAAATATACTTATCTAAATATTGTCGTTTTGATAGTTCCTTTGCTAGTTTAAGTGCATGTTGCGTGCCCGGATGAACAATTACTACCTTAGTTCCTTTCATTACTTATAATTATATAAGTCCGTCTTAATTATCCAATAAATATTCATGCTGTTTTAGATTTTAAAGCAAATTATGGAAGAGTACTTTTTATAATTTTTGCAGGGCACACCTGCTATTATAGAACCTCTTGGAAAACTTTTAGTAACTACTGCGCCTGCAGCTACTACACACTCATCTTCCAATTCTACATCTTTTAAAATAACAGCTTTTGCTCCAATCCAGCAATTGTTTCCAATTCTAACCTTACTAACT
>MWYU01000470.1 GCA_002050375.1 Chitinophagales bacterium 62-2 | reverse complement strand
ATAAGTGGCTTCATCAGCTTTCCAAAGATTTGATTAGTGAGTTTCCTGAAATGAAAGGGTTCTCTCATACCAACCTTAAATATATACGCCGCTGGTACCTCTATTACAATTCCATAATCGGGCAACAAACTGTTGCCCGATTAGCAACGTCAAATCAGAAGCATGAAGAAGAAGTGGCTACAGAAATTATCCAACAAGTTGTTGGACAAATAGGGCAACAACCTGTTGACCAAATTCCCGACTTTCTAACAAAAATTCCGTGGGGACATCACCTCCAAATTATTACAAGGTGCAAAAACATAAATGAAGCTTTATTCTATATTCAGGAAACCTGCAGTAATAACTGGAGCAGGGCAGTACTGGTTCACCAGGTAGAAAGTGGACTGTACAAACGAAAGGGTAAAGCAGTTACTAATTTTGAAACCACCCTACCTAAACCACAAAGCGACCTTGCAAAGGAGTTGCTTAAAAACCCTTACCAGTTCGACTTTCTTAGCATGGGAGAGGAAGCAAGTGAACGTGATGTGGAAAATGCCTTAGCAGAACATCTTACTAAATTTCTTTTAGAACTGGGTGCAGGTTTTGCCTATTTGGGCCGGCAGTACCAGCTAAAGGTAGACGAACAGGAATTCTTTATAGACCTGCTGTTTTACCATACCCAATTACACTGCTATATAGTGGTAGAACTTAAAATAGATGATTTTAAACCTGAGTATGCAGGCAAGCTTAATTTTTATCTCACTGCTGTTGATGAGCAATTAAAGCATCAAAAAGATGAACCTACAATAGGGCTGTTGCTATGCAAAAAAGCAGGTAAATTGATCGTGGAATATTCCCTGAAGAACATCAATAAACCAATAGGGGTTAGCGAATACCAACTGGTAGAAGCGTTGCCGAAACAATTAAAAGGCAACCTGCCTACTATTGAAGAAATAGAAAATGAATTAACCGCTAAAATGTAACCTTAAACTTTTTGTGGTATGTAAAAGATAAGGGTGAAGAACGAAAAATCCGTTCAGTAAGGTCTTTTATTTTTCCAAAGCTTAAAGTCATCCCAATATATCTGTAGCGTTTTTCCCTGGCTCTTCATGTGCGCTATCAATTCTTTCGAAGTATAAAGTTTTATGGGGTTAAAATCTCCTACTCCATCAGGATTAGGATCGTGCGTATTGTGAGTGATCTTTGTAAGATCAAAAATGATTTGTTTTTTTTCGCCTTCAGGAGTTATAGACATATAGAAGCGACCATTTTCATTATTGCCTTCTTTGTAATAATAATCCATAGTGAACCATTTGCCAATAGGTACTTTTACCGCCTGGTTTGTTTCTGCCCAAATGGTCGTGTACTTTTGCCGCCCGCCTTCAAACAATTCGCAATCCTGCGCATCAAGAATGAAATACAGATCACTTTCTTTTTCAACAGGCTTGCCTATTCCAAGGGTTATTCTAAACCCAAAAGGAACACTTTGGCTCCAGGTGATATTATTCCAAAACTCTGCAATAGTTAACCAATGAATTTTTTGAGGATAGGTTCGGACAGCATTAAAGTCGGCGGGCAGAAACATGCGAACGGATTGATAGAACTCCTTAATGCCGTTATTATTGTATAAGTTCCCTTGTATGCGGCCCTTTGAATGCTCTACATTAGGAGCATCAAGCCAAAAATGCAGAACATGATTATTTGGATTACCGGGTTCGGAAATAATCTTTGCAAATCGCATACTTGAATCACCGCCCTGGTATTGTAAATTAAAGTTGCCGATATTAGGATGGTTATCCAAATCATTTACCCAGTCATTAGGTTTGGGCAAAGTATTATCTGCGCCAATTATATCAGCCTCGTTATTTGTTGGAACTACCTTAGAATCATTTTCAAAACCTGATTGGAAAATTAATTCGCCTTCTGTGAAATTATTTGTGGCAATTTGTTTTGGTCCGCATGCTGCTAATGCAAATAATACAACCGGGAAAACAAAGGATAAATTATTCATTGTTTTGAGCTTTCTGATTTTGTAACTTGAATAGAGATGTGAATATATTTAACAAGTTTTGAAGTATAAAAAAGGATGATCGAAAGTCAATGAGAAAATATAAAAAAGAAGAAGGCAAGGTCTAACTGTTAATCAGAGGGGTCGTAGGTTCAAGTCCTATAAGGGGAGCTATGTTATCAATTTCTTATAAAAGCCGCAGTAGCAGCTTTTTGTTTTTTTCGATATTCTTTATGATGCAGTTGGACGGTATAAATGTGTAGGCAAAAGAAACCTGGCAGCAGGTGGATTGAATGGACCGAAGAGAATACAGGACGTAGGCTGGCGAAATGGAACCCCAGAGAGTAGGGTAGCGTGGATTTGCGAAAAGTCTTTCGCATCACTTGTGCTTTGGTGTGCGTCGGTTAGTGTGCCATGTCTTGTAGAGCTACGAACGAGATGTGATGAAGTGGAACGAAGGACGAAAAAGTGAGGATAATTACAAAAACCTCTTTTATAAAATTAAAAAAAGGCAGTTGTTACACCGCCTCAATATTAATTAGTTGCTTTTCGGCAACATGGTGGTAAATCTTCTTCGGACTTAGTTGCTACTGTTTTGTTTACAGTATAAGAAACATTGGTTGTGTTTTTTACCAATGGACAATTTACAGTTCCTTTCAACGGACAGTTTTCAATTGTGCATTCTGCTGTACCTTGTAAAGGACAATCTGCTTTTACATTTTTAGTAACAAAAGAAGCTGTGCTAACTAAATAAGGACAATCTTTTGTTCCTTTCTTAGGACAGTTCTTTATAAGAGGACAATCGGCTGTTCCCTTTTTAGGACAGCTTGCTATAGGGGTTTGAGCATAACTAAATCCATAGCTTAGCACAAAGCCTAAAACAAGCAATGTTTGTACAATAAACTTTTTCATTATTTTATTTTGATTTGTGCTTACTTACACGGTAGCAAGCCGATAAAATTAAACAATCCGTGCATCGTTATAAAGTTATAATTTTTCTGTTATTCCTGCGTTAATCAAGTCTTCCTTTGTAATTCCATTGTTTTTGCAACAGCCTAATAACTGCCCATCAATTGCTACTGCCGGAAGCCTTTTAATGCCATACTCTTCTACTTTAGAAATGCATTCTTTCGTTTCACATTGTTTTACCAGGTCATAAATTGTTACCTCATTATCATCTTCAATTGCAAGTGACTTTACCAGGTCCACGACCGGATTGCAAACCGGGCAACCTGCTGTAAATACCTCAATTCTACGTTTGTTCATCTGGTTTAATATATTAGAATGTAAAGGTATTTTGAGCAAGGGGGTGTCCTCCAAAACTATTCTTTGGGTTTTACATTATTTTTTATCATACGCTCATTTATCTCTTTTACTTCCTGCATCTTATTTGTTATTTCATCTAACTCAAGTTGGGGAAACTTCTTTTTTAGAAATGCAATTTGTTCTGCATCCTGACAGTTGCCAGGGCAGGCATTCATTACATCTGCTAACTGAAGTGCCAGGCCTTTTCTGAACACCTCATCTAATAATAAAATGTGTGCTTTGTTTAATGCTTCTTCCGCTGCTTTGAATTGATTGATTATTTGGTTAGGGTCTTTGCCATCATCAAGCATTTTTTCTATGCCGCCTAACTGTCCCTTTACAGTTTTTATTCTTTTAATAACGTCTTCTGTAATGTCTTTTGGAAGCATTAATTTTTCATTTGGGGTGAAGGTAGGTTTGGGGCTGGGGTGTCCTCCAAATTTATTTTTAGAGAACCTAAGACTATAAATGCCTGGAATTACTTAATTCTAAATCTCATGCCTGCATAAATCATTCTCCCGGTTATTGGTCCCCAAATCATCGAGGCATCAAAGTATTGACTAAAGGGTTGTGTAGCTGCAATGATTGCATTCTTTTGATAATAGTTCGTTAGGTTTTCACCTCCTGCATAAATGTCAAAAGGATTTTTCTTGCCTAATGTTTTACTTACCTGCGCATTCATTGTAACGAACGAAGGTGAGTAGGATGAACGCTGGTATTCTACCGGATTTGCGGCTGTTGACGGTAATCTTTTTTTACCGCTGTAACGTGCCTACGTCTGCCTGTGCCAATGCAGGTGCGTCGTTTACGCCATCACCTGTCATTGCTACCAATGTCATCATTCCAATAGCTCCGTCTTTTATTTCGCTTACCATTCCTTTGAAAAATGGCATACCACCATAGAAATAAATGATACAACCTAACAATAGCAATAAATATTTATCACCTGTGAACTTAAAATCTAATCCAATCCATTGCTGTATCATGTGGCTTAAAGCAAGGACAGAAATAGTGAGTATAACGCATAACCAAAACCTTTTCAGAAAGTCACCGGTATGGTGACCTGCATGTTTATCATGTCCTGCATGATGCATGTTTTCTTTATGTTGTTCATGAGCTTTGGTAGCTGGTGTTGTGTGATGCTCATGATAATGTGAGCGGTCCATAATCTTTTGGTTATTAAAGCCCCACCGATAGGTGAGGCTTTAGAGGTCTTTTCTATTTATGTGATGACAGCCACTCCTTAAATTCACTGATTTCTTTTTGGTGCTCTTTTATCCCTTTCTGTGCCATTTGTTTTAGCTTGTCTGCCATACCATTTTTTACTTCCATTTTTTGCATTGCCATGCCATCTTCATGATGAGAAATCATCATAGTAGCGAAGTCTTTATCAACGTTGCCACTCATTTGCATAGACTTCATTTTGCTGCTCATGTCTGACATTGATTTTTGTAGTTCACCTTCTCCATGTTTCATACCTGAAGGCTTGTAACTCTTAACAAAGTCCCTTAACATTTGCTGTTCTTCTTTTTGCTTTGTAAGAATTTTTTGAGCCATTGATTTTATCTTTTCATCACTGCCTTGTGAAACTTCGACCTGTGACATATCTATAGCACCCTGGTGATGCTCTGCCATCATACTGGCAAAGTCTATATCAAAATCACCGGTCATCTGAACTGAATGCATTTTAGCCATCATATCATCCATTGCTTTCATCAATCCGCTACCAGACATTGCTGTATCCGGCATCGTAGAAGTATGAGCGGATGTGTCCATATTTGCTGACGTTGAATCGGTATTTGTTGTGGTAGTTTCTGAACCATCATTACATGCTGTAAAGAAATACATTGTTGCTGCTGCAAATAAGATTGAACTGATTTTCATTGTTGTTGGTTTTATTTGATTTAAAAAAGTGTTATGCTTAAATGTTTATCGCTTGTTGGCAATTAACCAATTTGACAGTTCCTGAATCTCCATTGTTTGGGCTTTTATTATATTATTAGCGATTGTTTTTAACTGGCTATTATTGCCATGATGCAGGTAACCTGACGCATCATCGATAGCCCCCTGATGATGCCAAATCATAAGCGTTGCAAAGTCATTATCAATGTCACCTGTTATTAGCTGCACATCAATTGCCTTATCCATTTTTTTCATTCCTTCCATTTGCTCCATCATGTACTCCATATCCATGTTATCTACAGTAATTGTAGCGAGAATAGTTTTAAATTGCTGTATCTCCATTTGTTGTTCGGTGATGATTTTCTGTGCAGAATACTGACTACCTGTATTTGTTTGATGGAATGAACTTTCCAGGTAGTTTTTCAATTACTGCGGAAGGAGAAATAAGGGTGACGACGTT
>MWYU01000572.1 GCA_002050375.1 Chitinophagales bacterium 62-2 | reverse complement strand
AGTAGCATTGTTTTTATCAGGAATTATCCCGCTTATTAGTGGTCTCTCAAAAATGAGTCTGGCAGTATTTTTATTCTGGTTCGTTATGACAACATGGTTTATTGTAGAGAGATTAAAACACACTTCTCATTCATTCAATCACGTTACTGAAATGATTACCACTTCTTTTATCATACCATTTCTATCAGTATTTTGGACATTGTATGGAGCTTATAGGTTTCGGGTTTTATTTTTTTAAGGATAATAAAAACGGCAATGGAATTACAGGAACAAAACATAAAAAAGATAGTTCTTTTTAGGGCGTTGCAATTAGGAGACCTGCTATGTTCTATACCTGCAATAAGAGCATTACGGAATGGTTTTCCAGATGCAGAAATCACTTTAGTTTGTTTGCCATGGGCCAAATTCTTAGCGGAAAGGTTTCCCAATTACTTTAATTCATTTATTTCTTTTCCGGGCTACCCCGGTTTACCTGAACAAACCTTTAATGCTAAGGATTTCACTTCATTTATACATAATATCCAAAGCCAGAAATATGATCTATCCATTCAATTGCACGGTAATGGAACAATTGCAAATCCATTAGTAGGATTGTTTGATGCAAAGCTGAAAGCAGGTTTTTATAAGCAGGGTCATTATCAGCCGGACCCAGAATATTTCATTGACTACCCTTTACAATTGCCTGAGGTATTACGGCATATTAAATTAATGGAACATTTAGGACTGAAGATAGATGACAGGCAAATGGAGTTTCCACTGATTGAAAAAGATTACAACGATTTAGAAGAAGCAGGCCTGGGACTTTATCAGGGAAAATATGTTTGTATTCATCCCGGCTCCAGGGGTGAAGAAAGGCGATGGTCCCCTGAATACTTTGCGGCATTAGCAGATTATTGTATTGAAAGGGGCTTTAAGGTTGTGGTAACCGGAACAAAGGATGAGGCTGCTATTGTTGAGAATGTTATTAACAGGATGAAAAATCAACCCATAAATGCAGCGGGAAAAACTACTCTTGGAGCTATAGGTGTTTTAATTAAAAATGCTTTCGCATTAGTGTCAAATTGTACGGGAGTATCTCATATCGCATCAGCTTTAAAAACAAGAAGCATTGTAATAAGTCTGGACGGTGAACCGGAAAGATGGGCGCCTTTAAATAAAGAATTACATACTACCATTGATTGGACCACAACCAACGATTTTAATGTTGTTTTGAAAGTGGCAGAAGAATTACTCACTAATACACAGCCTGCCTAAATGCCTTATTAATTCTTTGCTTTCTTATGTAACAGACTAAGAACTGCAGCTACAATATCTTTTGCTGAAGGCAACTCAACTTCTTTGATATAAACAGTTTTATACAGATGCTGTATCACTTCATTTTTACTTCGGAGTTCTTCAGGCACTTCATATTCTAAAATAGCATGCGGAACCTGCCATGGAGTATGTTGTGGATTTGTGCGGGCATATAAAACCACTACAGGTGTTTGTACCGCAGCAGCAATATGAACTGTGCCTGTATTAACCGAAACTGCAACCGGCGCTTGATTAATAAGCGCAATAAACTCATCTAACTTGCATGCGCCGCCTAAAGAAAAACTTCCTTCACCCGTTTTAAAAGCAAGCTCATCAGTAAGTGATTTTTCTGAAGATGAACCAGTAAATAGAACCTGGTAACCCTGTTGCGAAATAATTATTTTAGCTGCTTCAATCCATAACTCAGGAGGATATTCACGTTTCTTCTCGCTTACGCCTGCATGAAATATTAGCCACCTCTTTGATAGGTCAACACCTAAACGTGTTACACCTTCCTCTGTTTTCTTCCATGCTTCTACCGGAACTTTAAGCGATAATTTTGTATCAGAAATTTGTGCTCCAATAAATTCAACCAGTTTAAAATCTCTTTCAACCTGGTGCTGAATAAAAGTATAAGGCTCTTTATCAGCTAACCAGTGCGTTAATAAATCATACGGATTTTCGCGGCAGTAGGCAACTCTTATAGGAATTTGAGCCATGTAAGTGAGCATAGCTGCAGGCAAAGAATTTTGGCTAAAAACAGTAAAAATGAACGCCGCATCAAAACTCCTTTGCTTGATAATTCCAACTATCTCAGAAATCGTTTCTGCACCTATGACTTCGTTCGATTTTATCCACGGCAGATCATAAGTAATTATATTATCGATTTCAGGTATCAACCTGGCAACGCCAGTTGCCATAACAGAAGTAAGAACAGTAATGCGCGAATGAAAGGTTTGTTTTAAAGCACGAATGGCTGGTGAAGACATTAAGAGATCGCCTAAATTATCGGCTCTTATTATTAAAATATTTTCAAAAGATGCCAAGTATTTTTATGCAGTTTTTACTGCGTCTTTTGTGTAATTAACGATGAAGTTTGCTGCTCTTAAAAAACCGGTGGCTAAAAAAGTAGGTGTTCTTATATCCCCCCGGGCCCATTCCGTTTCATTGCCATTATCCAATAAAACTGTTTTACAACCCGCCCTGTTGCCGGCCTCTACATCGTTTAAAATATCGCCTAACATCCATGAACTTGGAGCATGTATGTTATGTTCTTCACATGCTTTTAATATCATTCCGGGCTTTGGCTTTCTGCAGTCGCAATTAACCACATATTCTTTGGCTGCCCCTTCTGCATAATGGGGACAGAAATAGAAAGCTTCTATTGCAATTTTATGTTCAGATAGCAGTTCAGTTATTTTTTCTTCAACACCTTTCAAGGCTTCAATAGGAAAGTAACCCCTGGCAACACCCGATTGATTAGAAATGATAATAAGCAAAAATCCGTTGTTCTGTAATAACTGTAAACCCTGTATTACTTCTTCACTAATGGTAATAAGATCAGGGTTTACATTATAAGGTATATCAGGAATGAGTGTTCCGTCTTTATCAATAAAGATCGCTTTATTTGTTTTACTCATATTTGGCGAAACTAAGCAGCCTTTCTCTTTTTATTAATAACAACCTGAGGTTTTGTCTCGGTTTCAATATTAGGAACCTGTATTTGCTGGTATAGTTTAGAAACAAGCAATGCTACGTTCTTCCAGGTAAAATTCTTTTTTACCCGTTGGATAGAGGCAAGCTTCATTTCTTTTAACAGCAGGGGATTATTGATTAAAGTTTTAACTTTTAAAGCGAGCGCAGCAGGATTATTAGGAGGAACAAGAAAGCCTGTTTTGCCATCTTCTACGCTAAACTTAATACCTCCAACATTGCTGCCGATAACAGGTGTGCCGCAAGCCATTGCTTCCAATGGCGTAATGCCGAAAGGCTCGTACCAGGGTGTAGAGATGAAGACATCTGCAGCGGAATAATAGTACTTGAGCATCTTACGGCTTTTTCTGCCAACAAAAGTTACTTTATCTAAAACGCCTTCTTCCTCAGCAATTTTTTGGAGCCTTGCAATTTCGGGGCACGAAAACGGATTTGGATCATCAGTTTCACCGCCTACAATTACCAGTCTGTAGGGTTTACCGGTGCTTTTTAGTTTGCCTAAGGCCTTTACTACATTGTCAACCCCTTTGCGCGGCACCATTCTTCCTAATTGGAGCATGATATGTTCCTCAGGATTTAAGTGCAATAAAGTGCGTGCAATTTCTCTCTCAACGGGATAGAATTCCCTGGAGCTGAAGCCGCAAGGTATAATCGTTATTTTTTCTAAAGGCGCATTGTAATAAGTGAGAAGATCAGTACGATCTTGCGGACATTCAGCAATAATGGCATCAGCTTGTTGAACGATCTCTGTCTCAATCTGTATTCTTTCAGCAGGAAACTTATCATCTTTTCCCTGGTGTAACTGCCGTACAAAGCCAAGCGCATGAAATGTAACAACAAAAGGAATGGACAGCGCTTCTTTTATCCATTGAGCTACTAAAGCCGACATCCAGAAATTTGCATGAATGAGCGCATAATTAATTTTTTCTGACCGGATAAAATCTATCATATCATCTTTAAAAGCGGGCATGTATTGCAGTAATTCTTCTTTTGGTATAATACTAACCGGTCCCGCCTTCACATGTATAACCCTAATTCCATTTTTCCAGGTAACAACTTTATCAAGAGACGGATTGTCCCATCTTGTAAAGATATCAATGTGAATTCCTGTTCTTGCAAGTTGCTTAGCTAACTCTGCAACGTATACGTTTTGGCCCCCGCTATCTACTCCTCCGAGCGCAGCCAAAGGTGAAGCATGCTCGCTAATGAATGCAATTTTCTTTTTCATAAAGTTTTTAAAATGGACTAAAACCCCTTACAAGAAACTTACAAACATTGCTGAAGAAACAGCAGCCATCTTAGCACAAGACAAAATAATAGGATGGTTTCAGGGAAGAATGGAATTCGGACCAAGGGCTTTAGGCAGCCGCTCCATTTTAGCTTCACCCATCAACCCAAATATGCAGGCAAGGTTGAATGAAGTAAAAGACAGAGAAGACTTTAGACCTGTTGCCCCTGTGGTACTTGAAGAAGATGCAGAAGATTGGTTTGTCGACGCAGAGTATTCACCTTACATGTTGTTTGTTTACAATGTTCGTGCTGATAAAGCTGATAAAATTCCTGCCGTTCGCCATGTGGACGGTACAGCCCGCATACAAACCATTAATGAGCAACAGCACAAAAAGTATTATGATTTATTAAAAGCATTTAAAGAAAAAACTGGTGTACCTGTATTGGTTAATACTTCATTTAATACATTAGGTAAACCGATCGTTTCTACGCCACGTGATGCGTTGGAATGTTTTTGGGGATCGCCTTTCGATGCCTTAGTTATTGGTTCTTTTTTGATAGAGAAGTAATATGGGAATAAAAATTTCAGTTGTATTGCCTACTTATAGGCGGCCCGGATTATTACATCGATGTTTACTAAATTTAGTTAACCAGGATTTTAATAAAAATGAATATGAAATTATAGTGGTTAGTGATGGACCGGATGAGCGAACACAAGAAAAAGTTTTAGAATATCAACGGAAATCCGCTGCAGGTATTCTGTACTATTCGCTCGAGTACAAGAAGGGGCCTGCTGCTGCAAGAAACTTAGGATGGAGAGCTGCGAAAGGAAGACTCATAACCTTTACTGATGACGACTGTGTTCCTACTGAAAACTGGTTGAAAGAGATATGGAATTTTTATAACCAGGAAAAGCTCGTTGCTTATACCGGTCGGGTTATCGTTCCCACATCAAAACCTCCAACTGATTTTGAATTAAATACTTCACGGCTTGAAGTCGCTGAATTTGTAACTGCTAATTGTATTTGCACAAAACAAGCGCTTGAAAAAGTTGAAGGCTTTGATGAGCGGTTTAAAGCAGCATGGAGAGAGGATAGCGATCTTCATTTTAAATTCTTAGAGCATAATATACCTATACACAAAAATGAAAAAGCTATTGTTTGTCATCCTGTGCGTAAAGCTTCATGGGGAATTAGTGTGAGTGAGCAGAAGAAGAGTTTGTACAATGCGCTATTATATAAAAAGCATCCGCAGTTGTATAGACAAAGAATTAAAGCAAATCCCAACTGGAACTATTATGGAACAGTAGCATTGTTTTTATCAGGAATTATCCCGCTTATTAGTGGTCTCTCAAAAATGAGTCTGGCAGTATTTTTATTCTGGTTCATTATGACAACATGGTTTATTGTAGAGAGATTAAAACACACTTCT
>MWYU01000514.1 GCA_002050375.1 Chitinophagales bacterium 62-2 | reverse complement strand
ATTTATCAGAGGTTCTACTCATCTATTTTTGCAGGTGAAGAACAGCTGCAAAGGCGAAGAATGCTAATGGTACAACTGGAGCACTTCCCTAAAATACTTTTAAAACAATAAAGATGAGCGGTTATCGACTTGCTAATAAATAATAAAATGATGAGGTCATATATCTAACAGAAAAAATATTTTTAAAAGAAATATTAATGCGTGAACTATCAACCATATTTGCAGCAATATAGAAAAGCATTCTTAGGTTTTTTAATACAGACTATAGAATATCATATGATACCAAAAAGAATTATTTTCTCTGCAGTTTTACATATTTTTTCAACAGTATTGCATGCACAACAGGTAGAACTGGACCCTGTCACCATTACCGCATCGTTACATCCTGCTTCGGCTTCTGTAACAGGACGTAACATTTTCGTAATTAAAGGAGAGCAATTTGCAAAGCTACCTGTAAATTCAATTGATGAACTGCTGCGATACTTACCTGGAATAGAAGTGCAAATGCGTGGACCAATGGGTTCGCAAAGCGACATCGTTTTGCGCGGAGGTACTTTTCAGCAAATACTCGTTATTCTTGATGGCATCCGAATAAATGATCCCAACACCGGACACTTTAATAGTTACATTCCCATAGCTCCTGCTGAAATTGAGCGCATTGAAATTTTGAAAGGAGCTTCTTCAGCAATTTATGGATCAGAAGCAGTTGGCGGAGTAATTCAAATAATAACAAAAACATTTACAGCAAAAAGAGGGCAAAAAGCAAAGCAGTTAAAGGCGCAGGGAACTGCAGGTGAATATGGGCTTTGGAACGGACAACTTGGAGGATTTTATCAAAATGGAAATACAGCAGTTGCGGCAGGTTTAATAACTAACAATGCAACCGGCCAGCCGCAACGTGGAACACGTGGTTATTTACATAACACCACTGCTTCAGTTTCAATTAACCGGTTCATCAACCAGTTTTGGAATGTTTCATACAGGTCATCATTTGATAAAAGAAATTTTGCTGCGCAAAATTTTTATACAACTTTTTTATCTGATACAGCAAGCGAAAAAGTTACTTCTTACTGGAACCAGGTAAAGCTTGCTTATGTACGCGAGCATGAAAGCTTTACTTTAGACATAGGATATAAATCAGTAGAAGATCGGTATAGATTTAATTCAATCGGTACGGGTAATTTAAATAGAAGTAACCTTTTACAAGGCCTTGCAATTTACAAATGGGATGCAAGTGAAAAAACTACGCTTACTACCGGCGTACAATGGGTTAACAAAAAAATAGAATCGAACGACCGGGGAAATCATTCATTGAACCAGGCAGGAACATTTTTGGTCGTTAACCAGCGAATTGGGGAACATTTTAATTTAAATTCAGCAATGCGGCTTCAATGGAATGAAAGAACCGGATGGGAAGTAATTCCTCAAATAAATGTGTCGTACAAAGTGCCTCACTGGCAATTACGCGGAAGTGCCGGCAAAACCACACGTGATGCTGATTTTACAGAACGTTATAATAATTACAACAAAACATTGGTTACAGGCGGAAGTATAGGTAATCCTGATCTGGAACCGGAACATTCGTTCAGTTACGAAGCAGGTGCAGATTTTTTTGGCGTTAAGAATATGAAAGTTTCAGCTACTTTTTTTCAGCAACGTTTTACCCAATTAATTGACTATGTTCCCACACCTTACAGCGACATGCCGAGAAAGGATAACTTATCACCGACAGGAAATTATGCTTTAGCAAAAAATATTGCAAAAGTAAATTCTACTGGTGTTGAAGCAGATGTTCAATACACAAAACAGTTTGATAACAGGCAACAACTATTTGCAACCCTGGGCATGACCTGGATAGACAGTAAAAGCGACAATGCAACTCCTTCCTTTTACGTTTCTTCGCATGCAAAGCTTCTAACTAACTTTAATCTTTTGTATTCTATAAAATGGCTGTCGATAGGCGTTAATGGTTTATACAAACAGCGTAAGATGCAGGCATCATCTGCTATCAATGCTAATATTTCCAAAGACTATTTTGTACTTAATGGACTGGTTCAGGCCTTTGTTTATAAGAATAAGCTAAGCATCTTTACCCAGGTTGATAATGTGTTTAATAAACAATACAGCGATCTGCTTGGATCAAAAATGCCGGGAAGATGGTTTATGGGCGGCTTTAAAGTTATGCTGTAATAAAGCATGGCATCAGGAGGTTCTTCACCAACAAATACTCCTACGCATTGTAGCTGTTATAAAATTCTTTCACTTGTTCCTTTTTCGTAAAAAGCTTATTGTGCCTTCCAAACCGGCAATCTTCCCGGCGTGTAGGGAGCACCGTTCTGTTCTAACAGCCCTTCAATACGTTTTACTTCGCTGGCTATTAATTGCACTTCGTTTAGCAAAGGGGTAAATTGTTTAGCAGCATCATTGTACGAATTACGAAATGTATTTGTAGGAGTAACCGTAGTTGATATTACACCACCCATAATTCCCTTTATGCGGCTGGTGATAGAAGTAGGCGCCTCAAACTCTCTTTTGGCCAGCGTTACGTCGCCGGTAAGCTTCCTGTTTACTTCATTAAGTTTTCTGTCAAGGGCAACCATATCTTTAAGAACATCAGGGCTGACGGCAGGTGTTTGTAAAGCAGCTTCTCTCATGTATCGCAGCTTATTTAATAACTCTTCAATATAAGAATTGGTGCCTTGAACAGCGCGGTAAAGTTCTGATACTTTTTTGCCAAAGTCGTACAGGGCCTGCTTGTCAGCAACAGACATTTGTGTCATGTTTAAGGCTTCGACTTTAAATGGCTGGGGTGGCACCAGTAGCGTGAAAGCGCTGTCTTCGAACTTACTTAACGATACTTTGTAATCGCCGGGCAATACCATAATACCTTGTTCGGGGGAGCTAAAAACATTCTCATAATTAAAAGGAGTAAGGCTAACAGCACCTTTAGCATCGGTACGAAAATCCCAGTCTATACGGTTCAGGCCTTTCTTTACAGGAGTACGTAAACGCCGGATGGTATTACCCTCACTATCAGTAATGGTAAATAGCAGGTAAGACGAAGGTTGCAAATCTTCGAGGCGTAATGAATCTATACCTGGATAGTAAGGAGGCAGGTTTCTTTTGATACGTTCTTTTTCTGCTTCCTGCCTTTTTTCTCTTAGCGTTTTAAAGTCTTCTTTTATATAGTAAGTAAATACAGCGCCGGGTTTTGGATTAGGAGCATTCCAGTAACTCTCGCCCTGAAAGCCTTTTCCCCTTATACCTAATGGCTGAGATTCTATATATTCCAAAGCAGTCTTAACGGGAGAAATAAAAGCAGGCTTTTTAAGGTCGGCAGTGTCGAGTGTTCGTAAAGGACTATAATCATCAAGCACATAATAGCCCCTGCCAAAAGTCGCTATCACCAGGTCATTTTCACGCTTTTGTATTTCCATATCTTTTATTGAAATAACAGGTAGTCCGCCTTTTAACTGTACCCATTTTGCTCCACCATCTATTGAGAAATACACGCCAAATTCAGTTCCTGCAAATAAGAGATTACGGTTCTTGTGGTCTTCGGCAATACAGTAGACGGTACCTCTTGCCGGAAGGTTGTTTTGGATAGCCGTCCAGCTGCGGCCTGCATTAGTTGTTTTAAAAAGGTAAGGTTTAAAGTCGCCATAGCGATGATGATTGAAGGCTGCATACGCAACATTGTTATCGTGCGCCGATGCAATAATATAGTTAACGTATGTTTGAGAAGGAACACCTGGAATGTTATCAATTTTAGTCCAGCTTTTACCTCCATTTGTTGTAACATGTATCAATCCATCATCTGTTCCGGCATACAAAATGTTTTCATCCTTTGGTGATTCGGCTATCGTGGTTAGCTGTCCATAAATATCAGTCGATGCATTCTTTGCTACGGCATCAACACTCCACACACGCCCCATTACAGTCAATTTGTTGCGGTCAATTTTTCTTGAAAGGTCCGGGCTTATTGCCTGCCATGTATTGCCCTGGTCGTCTGTACGAAACAACCGGTTAGAAGCGAAGTATAAGCGTTTGTGATCGTGTTGAGAGATGAGCAGAGGAGCATCCCAGTTCCAGCGGTATGGAGTATCGTTGGCAGGTTCAACCGGTTTAATGTCTATGCTTTCACCCGTCCTTCTATCGTATCGTACCAGCCCGCCGTATTGCGATTCGGCATAAACAATATTAGGATCGGCATAATCTGCCTGGCTTTCAAAACCATCACCTCCGTTGGTGATAAACCAATCGCTGTTAACAATACCGTTACCACTTATGGTGCGGCTTGGGCCACCAAGACTAAAGTTATCTTGTGTGCCACCGTAAACATAGTAGAAAGGCAAGCTGTTATCCAGGGAAACTTTATAAAACTGGGTAATAGGAAGGTTTGCTTTAAAATTCCAGTTCTGTGCTGCATCAAAGGTTTCATATAATCCACCATCGCAGCCAATAAGCATGTGCTGAGTGTTCGCAGGATTGACCCAGATAACATGGTTATCCACGTGTTTACTTTTTTCGCCAAGATTGCGGAAGGTTTTGCCGCCATCATCACTAACCTGCATATAAACATTCACTGCATATACCCTGTCAACGTTTTTTGGATCACAGAATATTTCCTGGTAATAATTGCCGGGAGTTGTAAATGCACTTCTTTTTTCCCATGAAGCACCACGATTGGTAGATAAGTAAAAGCCTCCTTTGTTATCTGCCGCTTCCACTATTGCGTATACGTAATCAGGATTAACAGGGCTGACGGCTAAACCAATTCGACCCAGGTCAACATCAGCAGGCAAACCTTTCATTATTTTGTTCCATGTATTGCCACCATCAGTGCTTTTGTAAAGTGCGCTCTCCTGCCCTCCGCCGATGTAGGTAAAAACTTTACGCTGGCGCTGATGTGCTGCAGCATATAACACATTGCTGTTTCGGGGATCCATATGTATCTCATTAAAACCTGTGTATTGGCTAACGGTTAATATCGCCTTCCATGTTTTACCTCCATCTGTTGTTTTATAAATGCCGCGTTCGCCGCCATCGCTCCAAAGGGGGCCGTATGCTGCCACATACACTATGTCCGAATTGTCCGGGTCTACTGCTATCCGGCCAATATGCTCCGAATTTTTCAATCCCATGTTCTTCCAGCTTTTGCCTCCATCTTCACTTTTATATATTCCATCCCCATAACCAACTACACGCTGGTTATTATTCTCGCCGCTACCCACCCACACAACGTTGGAGTTGTTTGGGTCAATGGTAATACAACCTATGGAAAAAGATCCCTGATCGTCAAATACAGGAGTGAAGGTTACACCTGCATTTGTTGTTTTCCAAACGCCGCCGGATGCTGCTGCTACATAATATTCGGATATATTCTTTGGGTTTACTGCAAGATCAACGATACGCCCGGAAACAAGAGATGGACCAATACTTCTAAATTTTAAACCTGCAAATGTTGAAGTTTGAAAAGGCCCTAATGCAGGATTTTTAGCAGTGTCGGGCTTGTTTTTATTTTGTGCAGAAGAAGAAAAATAATTTAGTGTAAAAATTGCAGAGAGAAACAGTAATAATTTCACTTTCATATTGTCTTAAGTAAATTGAAAGCTGAAATTAATAACAAAATTTTGGACGGAAATTATCAGGATACAAAGAAGAACTAATG
>MWYU01000421.1 GCA_002050375.1 Chitinophagales bacterium 62-2 | reverse complement strand
GATGGTAACACAGTATATGAAATAGGTTCTATTACTAAATTATTTACTTCACTACTGCTGGCCGACATGGTGGTAAAAAAACAAGTCGGTTTAGATGATCCTATCTCAAAGTTTCTTCCTGCTACAGTAAAAGCCCTGGTCAGGGATGGCAAAGAAATAACTTTGAGAAGTTTAGCTACACACACATCAGGATTACCCGATTTGCCTACTAACCTGGTTGTAACCGGGGGTTTGAATCCTTTTGCATTATATACAGTAAAGGAGGCGTATGCTTTTTTATCCAGCTATACCCTTAACCGGAATGTTGGCTCTACATATGAATATTCAAACTTTGGTGCAGCACTCTTAGGGCATATTTTAACGATAGTTGCCGCCTCTGATTATGAAACGTTAGTAAAGCAACGGATATGCGGTCCATTAAAAATGAAAATGACGGGTATTGCTATCAATTCAAAACAGAAGAAAAACATTGCAACTGGTTATGACAGATTTGGAAAGCCTGTTGTTAGTTATTTGGATTTTGATTTTCTTGAAGGTGCGGCTGCCATTAGGTCTACTGTAAATGACTTGCTTATTTTCGCTTCTGCTAATCTTGGCTTAACTAAAACAACTTTAGATTCTGCTATCAGGTTATCCCATACTATTCAGGATACTACAGGGATGGCTAATTTAGATGTAGCATTGGGTTGGCATTCTTTAAAAAGGTATGGCAAGCAAATTTTATGGCATAATGGTCAAACAGGTGGATTCAAATCTTTTATAGGGTTAGATAAAGAGAATAAAAGAGCCATTGTGATTTTAAGTAATGGTGGCAATACTATTGATGATATTGCACTTCATGCCTTAAATAGAAATTACAAACTACAGTCTTTTAAATATACATGGATAATAAAGGATACGATAACAACAGCTATAAATAATCATGGTATTGATGCTGCAATTCAATTATATGATGCACTTAAGAAAAAACAACAAGCTGAATATGTATTAAATGAAATGCAATTGAGTTTTGCAGGGGCAGAACTAATGCAATTAAAAAAAATGAAGGAAGCCATTGCAATTTTCAAATTAAACACTGAAGAGTATCCAAAATCCTGGAGGGCATTTAGTAACCTTGGTGATAGCTATATAGCAGACGGAAATGAAAAGGCAGCAATTGAAGCCTATGAAAAATCAGTGGAACTAAATCCTAACAATATTGCAGGAGTTGAAGCCCTAAAAAAACTAAAAAGCAAATAAGGTTTGTAAAAATCAGTTTTGCATTTAAGCAGATTTTCTCTTGTATTTGTAAGATTAAAAAACATAATCATAATGCAGAAAAATAAATTATTGTTCCTGGCGCTATTGGTTAGTAAAGCTATCAGGGTTCTGATATTTTTAGGGTTAGCTCTTTTGCTAATCATATTTATCCATTGGCACATTGATAGGGATTATTATAAAGCAGTGCAAATTTCAGTTGATAATGGCAGCCTCTTTATTTCTGAAGGTAAAACAGAAACTGCTCAACCTGTGCCGCAACTGCTCAGCAATTCAAGCAAAAGAGTTTACCTGAATGATCTTAATCCGTTTTCAATTTATTTTACTTTCCTGCAGATTTGCGTTACTCTCGTACTCAGTTATTTTATTGTACGGGAAGTGATCAGGATATTAAAATCTGTACAGGAATTACAACCTTTCAATACCGGTAATATAACCTCGTTTAGACGCATAGGTTATCTTTGCTTCTCTGTAGCTGCTTTGAATTGCTTTCGTTTTTTAATTGCAAAGCAAACGTTATCTGTAACCTTTAGTGTTGATTATACGCTACTCATATTTATGCTCATTACATTCATACTGGCAGAAATATTCAGAGAGGGTCAAAAACTTTATGAACAAGAAAAACTTACTATTTAACTATGTCCATTATTGTAAATATTGATGTAATGATGGCTAAGCGTAAAATGTCGCTGACAGAGCTTTCAGAACGCATAGGAATTACAATGGCTAACCTATCAGTTTTGAAAACAGGCAAAGCTAAAGCAATCCGTTTTTCTACACTTGGGGCGCTTTGCAAAGAACTTAATTGCCAGCCGGGGGATATACTTGAATTTGCACCGGAAACATGAATGTTCTCTGGAAGAAAAAAAATCAAAAGGAATATCTGGTATATAATTTATCATGGTGTTCTCGCAAGGTAAAACCTTCATTCAGCATTCTTTTAAATCCGTTTTGCTGATACCTGTCGTAGTACCTGTGTAAATAATCCCACCGCATTTGATCTATAACTACTGCCCGTACCAATTGTTTTTACAACTTTGTATTTGCCATTGGCTTTTAAAATAATTTGTACGGAGATACTGCCAGACCTGTTCTTCAATTTTTGCAAAACATTACTAAAAATAACCTTGCAACACCCACTTTTAAACTCAACCCAATAAAATCAAGGGTTTCAGAGGATGTCTTTAAAAAGTGCGGAAACAGGATTACCCTTCCAATTCTTTAAATCGGTGTTATCCGTCTCCCTTAATTCACTTAAAACCACTTCCTCTTGTGTGCCAGATGCAGTATCTGTGCTTTAGAGTTTACATGCAACTTTGAATAGATGTTTGCAATATGGCGGCGAACAGTTAATACACTTATCTGAAGTATTTCTGCCACCTGCACAGCTCCGTAACCCTTAATGGTTTGTTGCAGTATTTCCTTTTCACGATGCGATAAAATAGTATCCATTTCTGCTGCTCCACCTTCCTGTGCTTTGATAAGCTGGTCATTGCTTAACAGCTCGAAAGCTTTACGTGCAATGGCAGGGCTCATAGCTGCACCACCCTGGTCTATTACACATGCTATAGCACGGCGGATCGCATCCGAACTTTCATCTTTTAACAGGTACCCTATAGCACCGGCGCGAATAGCGTCATAGATTTTTTCATCATCATCAAATATGGTAAGAACTATAAAATATATGTGCGGATATAATGCCTTTGCAATTTGAATAGTTTGAATGCCATCCATATTTGGCATTTCCAAATCAATAAATGCAACATTTGGGTGTTGGGTAAAAGGGGTGTTTTTCAATTGTTCCAAAAAATCATGTCCGTCAACAGCGCCAAATAAAAGTGTAAGGTCGTTGTGATCTCTTATTTTTTGTAGAAAGGTCTTCCGGTTAACCGCGTTATCTTCTGCAAAAGCTATGGATACAGGCATGATGTAAGATTACAGGTAAAAATGGCGAACATATTTTAAAACTGCAATACATACTTTATTGTAGCTGCGAAAAGAGCTCTATCGAGGTTCCTTCTTTTTCTAAAGAAGTTATCTGAAGCTTCATGTTATTTTCCTTTGCCCTTGCCTTCATATTGCCAAAACCATTGCCTTGGTTGTTTTTAGCAACATCACTTATGCCCGTTCCATTGTCTTTTACACACAGGTATAGCCGTTTCCCAATATTTAAAGTGATTGTAATCGTATCTCCATTGCTATGCCGCAACGCATTATGAAACGCTTCCTGTACGATACGAAGTATGTTAAGTGCGAATTCAGGAGAAAGCGTAACCTCGGTATCAATGTTTTCACTCATCTCAATTTTTGTTTGAGGATATGCATCCCTCATTTTTTGCAAATACGTTTTAATCCGGTCACTAAGCCTTGTTATGCTGATGTCATTTTTATTAAGCGCCCAAATAGTATCTCTCAGGTTGTTCATTATTTCTGAAGCATTCTCTTTAAGATTTAGAAGGCTTGCAGTGTCGCCCGGATCTTTTAAAGCTTTATCTGCATTATTAGCTATTGCTGAGGCATACGCGCCAAGGTTATCATGCAGGTCACGCGAGATGCGTTCCCGTTCCAGTTTAAGCTTATGCTCACTTTCTAATTCTGCCAGTTTCTTCTTATACTTTCTTCGGTTGTATTGATTAATTGTATAAGCGATTGAAGCTACAAGCAGTGAAGCAAGGGCTGTAAGAAACCACCAGGTTTTCCAAAAGGGGGGATGAATAATGATGCTTATTTCTTTCATAGGCTTTGCATCTCTATTAAAAAACCGGGAGGCATATACCTGGAAAACATATTTGCCCGGTGGTAAAAAATATCGCACGGTTTGCAACCCGTCGTTTTGTATCCACTGTTCATCAATACCTTTCATCCTGTATTGATAAATGTATTGACCGGGATTATTGTTTGCCATAGCTATAAAATCGAAAGCAAATGAGTTTTGGTGATATGGCAAGCTGATTTGATTAATATCCCAGATGGCAGTGTCGCTAACGATTTCTTTATTGTTTACTTTAATACCGGTAATAAGAAGGTTTATTTTTTCTTTTGCACTATTGATGTCTCCCGGAAAGAAACTGCTGATGCCATTTACACCGCCAAAGAAAATTTCGCCATCATCTGTTTTAGCTGCTACATTGGTATTGAATTCATTTTCCTGCAGACCGTCCTCTTTTGTTAATTGCAATATGCTGTTATCCTTATTCACTTTAAATACACCTTTGTTGGTACTGCACCAGAGGTAGCCTTCTTTGTCAAAAACCATGGCATAAATACATTCATCGGGTAAGCCTTTTTCTTTATTCAAATGCAGTAATACTTTGCCGGCACTGTTGATTTTAAAAATACCTTTATTGCTACCTGCATAAATATTGTTAGCTGCATCTTTAGCAAAACACCGTACACCTCCTGTGTTTTTAAAAGGTATTCTGTTCAGTTCTTTAAATGTGACTGCATCTAAAAAAATAAGTTCGTCAGCGGTATGGGTAATAATGGAGTTAGTATACCGCAAACCACTCATCGTATACGATTTTGTAACCTCATACTCCGTAACATTATTACCATTAAAGTTTGTTTTGTAAAGCCGCCCTTGTGACTGAATTACAGCTTCGTCTTCATTTTGATATAAGGAGTTGGTGAAATAACCTATTCCGCTTTCATGAGCCGGCAGCGAAGTAGAAATTTCTATTGGGCTCATCTGAGAAAAATCGTTGCTAAGCTTCCATACGCTTTTTTCTCCGGGAATAAACAAGATATAATCGCCTTTATTATTTTTAATGATTGTATTGGCCGAAAAGCTATTGCTTTTACCAGGCAGTGTTTTAATATGTTTTACTAAGCGCTGCAAGGTATCAAATACCAACAGCCCGCTACCATTAGTGCCTGCAAGTATTCTGTTGTTCTTTTTATCTGGCAGTATGCTGAGCACATAATTGTATTCTTTTTTCTCAGTGCCGTAATACTTAATGGGATAATTGTTACGGATAATTTTTCTAAACCCATCGCTAATGGTAACTAAATACAGGTTGCCAAAATTATCTTCTTTTATATGAGCGACGGACGTATTGCCCGCTATAGGCTTGTTCTGAAAGTTTACTAATTCTGATTTTATCTTGAAGTTCGCGTCTGTTTCATATAAGTTGTTATAATAAGAAAGCAGGATTTTATTTTGCCAGGAATACATATTGCTGCGAAATGGCAGCACTTCGCTTTTTTGTTTTACAAATACAGCGCTCTTTGTATTATTTGTAAAATTGTAAAGTTCCAGGCTCACATTAGTTACATTATTACAGTATAAAACCTCATTTTCTGTTTTCATCCTTAAAAAAAATATGGATATGTTGGCAATCGGTGTTGACTGGTACAGCAATTTTCTTTTTTCCAGATCCCACAGGTAAAGGGTTGAATTTACAATGAGGGCTACTTTAT
>MWYU01000447.1 GCA_002050375.1 Chitinophagales bacterium 62-2 | reverse complement strand
CGTTATTCTTTGCTAAAACAAAGGCTTGCTGTTTTCCAATTTTAATAGAACGTATATGTCTTACCTGCCCTTTAATCAGTAATCCGTTAATCGCTGAACAGGTGAAATTCCCTTTCCCCTGGTTTAGTAAAATTGTTCCGCAATCGGCATCGTACCTGCCCATCTGAATGTTGTTTTCATAAAAATTTCCCACTAATAAAACATCAGGAAGTGCATCATTATTAGCATTAATTATAACTGCATCTTTATAAGAAGTTAACTGAGCCTGCCAGGGTAAAGGCTGAACAGTAAAGTTCATTTTACCATCATTAATTAAAACTGAATTAGCACAATAATTTAAAGTTCTTACTTCAGAACCTTTTAATTTGTCTTCAGTAAAAACCTCACTTAAGGAGGCTTTTGCGAAATCTCCTGCATATAAAAAACGCTTCTTTATAACCGGTATTTGCTTTTGTAATTCCTCTTTATTAGCCAGTGGAATTTCACGATTGGCTAAAAAATATGTAACCACCTGCTCTTTCTTACCATTGACATCAAAATCGTTGTAGTACAATTTTACAGGTTGCTGTTCTGTAGGTTTCAAGCGGTTATTTAATCCTACATTACCTGCTATTAAGTCAATGTCACCATCACCGTCAACGTCCATCGGTAAGGTAAAATTCCACCAGCCTTTTTTACCGGTAAGCATCTTCTTTTTAAAAGTACCCTTCTCGTTAATAAAGGCACAGATTCCATCCCACTCGAGCGCCAGAATTAAATCTTTGTCGCCATCTTTATCAAGATCCTCCCATACTGCATGTTTTACAAACCCTGCTTTCGAAAGTTCCTTACTATACTTTGCAGTTACATCTTTAAAATGACCGGCTTTATCATTCATCAATAAATATGATTTTGGAATTTGTCCATACTCCCACGGAACCGCCCTTCCGCCAACGAACAAATCAATATGGCCATCACCATTAATATCGTTTGGGACAATGCATGAAGCAGTTAAGTAAAGACTATCAAAGGCTTTATTTAACCGAGTAAAATTGGCCTTGCCGTCGTTTAAGTAAACCCGGGGTGTTAAGTGTTCATCGTTTCCATAATATTCATTGCCTCCGCTTGCTACTATTAAATCAATATGCTTATCGTTGTTTACATCTGCCCAACATGCATGCACGTCTTCATAAGTACTATCATTGTCAATAGACGGTTGTTTTGATTTTGTAAAACGGCCGGAAGACTGCTGAATAAATATTGAACTTTTAGTGCCTTTAGATGAACCTATAAAAACATCCTCTAAGCCATCTCCATTTGCATCGCCCACTGCTAATGCCGGCCCATCTCTTGAAACCATAAATGGCATTAATGGTTCCCTGTCAAATTCATTGAAAGGATTTTCAGTATGGTTATGTAACAGGTTTACAGAACTGGTAATATCTTCAAAAGGCTTTGTATTGGTTGTATAAGAAGTAAGAGATGCATAATTAAATTTAGGCAGACCTTCTTTATGTTCAAGCGTTAGCTGATTTGCTCCCGGTTTCACTTGTATTTTTTCATAAGTATTATCGGGCCATACAAGCAAGATGGAATCTACTTTCGTCTTTTCCAGACCAATCAACAAAGGAATTTCCATACTTGATTGAAAACCTTTTACCGGAAATTTTTCATAACTCCGTATTCCTCCATTTGCATATACAACTGCTTTCGCACCTGTTGCATTAATATTGCCTGGTGTTCCTTTCAGTTGTATACGAAGGAATGATTGAGAATTATGATCGTTGGTTTTGTTAGCATATAGTAAAACCGGATCATCAATATTGTTGACTACAATATCAAGATCGCCATCATTATCAAAATCTGCATAAACACTCCCGTTTGAATACGTCACCTTATCATTCTCTACCTGCTCTCCTATCTCCTTAAAGCTTAGGTTGCCTGTATTTTTAAAAAATTTGTTGTTCAATTTTATTTGCGGAAACTTATCAATAATCGCCACCTCCTTTTCCTCTATACTATTCAGCTTTATCTTGTTTTGAATATCATCGTTAGAAACATAATTCACATAATCAATATCATTCAGCCTTTTTGGAATACCGTTCGAAACAAACAAATCCTTTAAGCCATCATTATCAAAATCCATCCACAACGGCGCCCACGACCAATCTGTTGCTTCTACGCCTGCATACATGGCTACTTCACTAAACATCCCGTTTCTCCTGTTTAACTGTAAACTGTTTCTTGCATACTGGGGATTATAACCATAGCCAATCTTCATATTAAAGATGTTATACTCATCGTCGCCTAACGACCTTTTTAAGATGTAAGGGTCAGAAGGCAGCATGTCCATGGAAATGATTTCAGGATAAGCATCATTATTTATGTCTGCAATATCAACACCCATGGAAAACTGGCTGGTATGCTCTATCCGTTGGGTTAGTTCTTCTTTGAAAGTTCCATCCTGTTGATTGATGTAGAGGTAATCATTCTCGTGAAAGTCGTTACCGATGTAAATATCAGGGTAACCATCAAGATTGATATCAGCAATAGCAATACCTAATCCATAACCAATGGCAGAGCTATTAATGCCTGTTCCCTTTGTAACATCAGTAAAGGCCTCCCCCCGGCCCCCTCCGGTGGAGGGGGAGTTACTATCGCCCTTATCTCCGCCGGAGGAGGAGATAAGGTTGTTACGATAAATGCGGTCGCCGGTTAAAGGATGATAAGTTCCTATAAATCTTTTTCTCTCTGCAAACGATCCATTTTGATGAACAGCATGGTTCAATAAAAACATATCAAGGTCACCATCCATATCATAATCAAAAAAGGCAGCCTGGGTACTAAAGCCTGAAAAATCAAGCCCATACTCTTTTGCTTTTTCGGCGTATACAGGTATGCCGTTTTTATCTTTTCCCTGGCAAACAAGCAACTGGTTTTTACCATGCAATGTTTCAAAATTTCCAACCTTACATAGATAAATGTCAAGCAAACCATCATTATTTATATCAACCACAGATACGCCGGTAGACCAGCTTCCATCATCTGGAATTTTAGCTTCGGCAGTTACATCAGTAAATCTAAGATTGCCTTTATTTAAATACATCCTGCTTGGCCCCTGGTTGGCAGAAAAGAAAAGATCAATCAATCCGTCGTTATTAAAATCGCCTGCACCAACGCCTGCACCATTATAAAAATACATGTACTTAAACATGTTGAAGCTGTCTGTTGCGGTTAGCTTGTTATTAAAATCAATGCCGGTTCTTGTGTTGTCTAATGCTTCAAAGAGAGCAGGTTCTTTAGGCTTTGATTTACATGCAAAGCATATAATAAGCAGCATTAAACTAACAGGATAGAGCGCATTATATTTTTTACCGGTCATACTTCCTCCGCTATTAGAAGCATTATTTTTGATTTTATTTTTTTGCAATAACATTCATACTATTAGCAAATGCATAGAATTAACGCTTTTTTACTTTAGTACCTGCTGCTATATTTTCCTTTGAAGCTGCAAGTTTAAGTTGATACAAAACCGGGTAATCATTATTTCTAACGAACAAGAAGTACCTTTTATCTTTACCGTGGATTGGAGCTATATCTTTTATTTCTCCCGGTATATCTATACCCGACGCCTTCGGATCTATCCATTCAAATTCACCCTTGCCTTTATTAATTAATACATGCCCAAAACTTGCATCAAGCCTTGAAAATTGAGGTAAAAATCCAAGCTGATTACCTCCTAAAACCAAATCAATTTTTCCATCATTATTTATATCTGTACAACTAATTGCGTTAACACAAGACAACTGAACTTTTAATGGAAGTTTCTTCACAGTAAAGTTTCCATTACCATTATTTATAGCAATGCACGAAGAAGAATAGTTGAATTGCTTAACCACGCTTTTCTTTAATCCATCTGGTGTAAATAATTCCTGTATTGATTTATCAGCGTAATCTCCATACTTCAAATTCTGTTTTCGAAGTGATGCTATTTGTTCAACTAACTCTCTTTTTAAAAAAACAGGTTTATCCTTTCCATTGATAGTTTGGGTTATTATCTTTTCCGCTGTGCCATTATCATCAAAGTCGCTAATGAACATTTTTACAGGCTGTTGTGAATTTGGCCTTAAATAAAAATTTTCTCCCAAATTTCCCAGAACCAAATCTTCATCTCCGTCTCCATCTACATCTGCCGCAGCAACCGTCTTCCACCATCCATATAATTCATTGAGATTACTTTTTACTTCTGCAAACCTTCCCGATTGATAACTAAATATTCGTGGAGCCATCCAATCACCCACTATTACAAGTTCCTTCCGATTATCTCCTGCAACATTTGCCCACACTGCTCCTGTAATCATTCCTATGTTTGCAATTTCCGGATTTTTAGTTTTAGCTATATCTGTAAACTTGCCTGTTCCATCATTTACCAAAAGAAAACTCTGGGGTGTGAGACCATAGTTTTGAGGAACACTTCTGCTGCCGATAAACAGGTCTACATCACCATCGCTATCAAAATCTTCGGCAACTGCTACACCAGTGTTCATTCCGCCGGCAGGAAAAGGATTTCCGTCAATCTCAAAATTTCCCTTGCCGTCATTTCGGTATAACCGGTTTTGAAATTGAAAGCTATGAGGCGGATAGTTATTACCTCCGGAACCAACAAAAAGATCAAGGTCGCCATCTTTATCACAATCAAAAAACAAAGCTGCCACATCTTCAAAAGCGGCAAGCTGATTAAACGCCAGTTGCTTTTTTAGTATAAAACCATTGGCAGTTTGCAAGTATAATTGCCCCGGTTGGTTTGCTGCACCGCCTATATAAACATCAGTCAGGCCATCACCATTTACATCTCCATAAGCTGCTTTCGGCCCTTCCCGTGAAAGTAACATCGGCACACCTCTCTCATTATAAAAGTCAACATAATCCTCCTCTGTGTGCTTCTCAAAATTTTGTTTAACCTGCTGAAACATTTGACTGTTTGAGGCAGGAACTTCAACAGGATAAATCTTAGCAGCATTACTTTGCTCTATTACATGAACCTTATTAGCTGCAGGTTTATCAATTTTTAAATACGATCTGTCCGGCCAGATAACTATCATGGAGTCTATTGCAGAAGAGTTACCAAGACCAGCTATAACTTTATAATCAACAGAAGATTGAAAACCGCGGCTTGGCATTACTTCGCGGCTTATTATCTCACCTTTACGATAAATTTTTATCGAACTTCCGATTGCGAAAGTATTTTGCCCCTTGCCCTTTAAAGAAATGCCGATGTAATTATTCTTATTGATCTCACGGCTATCATTTCTATATACAAATGCTTTTTGATTAACGTTATTTACTACCAGGTCAAGATCACCGTCGTTGTCAAGATCGGCATAAGCAGCACCGTTGGAGAAGGAGGGTTGAGCAAGCCCCCAATTTTCTGCTTGATCAGAAAAATGAAGGTTGCCCAAATTTTTAAAGGCGTTATTAGGAATAGGATGAGAAGGCATGTTACTAATGATCTGATCTACCTGATCTTTTTCACCCGTCATTACCATTCGTTGAATCACATCATTAGCAAAAAAATCAATGAAGTCCTGATCGGTTACGTCGTGAAAAATGCCATTGCAGACATACAGGTCGGAAAGTCCGTCATTGTCGGCATCAAAAATTAATCCGCCCCAACTCCAGTCTGACGAAGCAACGCCGGCCC
>MWYU01000560.1 GCA_002050375.1 Chitinophagales bacterium 62-2 | reverse complement strand
GAATAGCCTTTTTCACATTTCTACTTATAAAATATTATATAGTGGCATTGGGTAGAATACTCAGGATTAGAGGAGTTTGTATTGATCCTGATCCCAAACCTTAGATTGTCTCCGGGATTAAAACAATAAACTGCCGCCTTAAATGGTAAGTGGTTTGCAAGCAAATGGGTATTGTATCTTTTGCTGTATAATTGTCCATCGCTTTTTTGAACCTCCAGGTTAAAATCCTTAACTTCTTTGTTTCTCGAGAAAGCAACAATTGCATACTTGTGGCATGAATCAAAGTTGTAATACTCTAGCGTTGTTTGGTTTGTTGCCTTTGCATACTCAAAGTTGTTATCGCTGCTTATCGCCCAGCCTTTGCCTTGCATAAAGGAAACTACCTGCGAATGGTTGGCTTGTGCAGAAGCTTTTACTGAACTAATTATAATCATTAAAAGAATAATGGCTTTGCATACTATGTTGCTTATCTGTTTCATAATGGTAATTTTTATACCACAAATTTTGCAAACAAAGCAGGCTGTAACAAGGTAGGATTTGCTTATAAATAAAATACAGTGAGAGTACGTTTACCAGTTGTTTGATTGTACGTAATACCACGTATTAATCATTGATGCGTACAACTACGTAAATAAAAAGAATTTGAAATGTAAAGGCGCAGCAACTCTTGCTCATTCGTAGGGAAAGAATACTTCTCTTAGACTATTTCCGCTTCGGGAAGAAATTAATAAAGAATATTACTGCCTGACCTTAAAGCAGGAAGATTTCGGAGTTACTTCTATAAATTATCATCAAACTGTAATTTGTCGTCACCTGACTTCTTAACGCTCTTTCCAAAGCGATAGCTTACGCCAAGGTAAATGATCTGGCGATCACGTTTGTATATAGCAGTCTGTTTTAAGAATGGAGTATTCAATTCTGTTTTTTCCTGCAAGGTTTTAAACAGATCGGAGGCTGTAAGTATTACAGACAGCTTCTTTTTAAAGAGGTCCTGCCGCAACCCGGTATTAAAAACAAATGTGGGAAGCACTTTTCCCTGTGGTGTTAGCCTGGCAGAACGATAGTTGAAGCTTAACTGCCACATAGTTGTTTTGCTTAACGTAAAAGTGGAATTGAGATTAGTGCTCATAGATATGATAGATCTGTTACTGTTATACCCAAGATCTGTTGCATTTATACTGCTATAAAAAAAGTTGGAACTAAGATTTGCATTAAAAAAAGTTCCGGCCTTGGCAGAAAAGATAAGCTCTAAGCCTGCTGACTGACTATTTGATAAGTTTTGATTAGTGGTTAATAAAGTAGAGTCGTTAAGAGGAACGACCACGGAAGTAAATCCATTTTGCTTATACCTGTAATACAGGCTTGGAACAAATGATAAATTCTTGTTTTGCCACTTATAACCAAGCTCAATTGAATGAATAATTTCAGGAAGCAGCTTAGGATTACCGGCTCTTAAATTTCGGGGATCCTGGTACTCAGGAAAAGGATTTAATTCATCGCCATCCGGACGATTAACTCTTTTGCTGTAGTTTAACTGCAGTTCTGCGCTATTCAACTTATAAGCAAGATGAAGGGTGGGATAAACTTTAGTATAATCATTTTTAATTAGCGAATCCCTGGTTACAAGATTACCTTTTATATTAGCCTGTTCTGCACGTAAACCCACAGAATAACTAAATTTCTTGAACGAATGCTGGTAAGTAACATAAAAAGCATGAACATACTCATTGTATAAAAACCGGTTCGACTTCACAATATCCTTTAAGAACTTATTCTGCAAAGTATCGTACAACTCACCATAAAAGTTTTGGTCCAGTTGTGCAAATGACCCTAAATATCCTGCTTCAAGTTTCGAATCCTCTGACATTGGGTTAGTATAATCGACAGCAACCTGTTGTTGGTGATCGTGTTGTATAATAAGCGTGTTATCTTTCAAAGAAAGGCCGGCAGGAAAGCGGTAGACATTTGTATAATGGTTGTCTTCCTGCTCGTCTGAACCTGAAGCATTTACTTCAACCCGTAGTTCATGATCTTCCTGAGGAAAATTATGCTGCCAATAAACAGTGGCATCCTGTTCAATTTCGTATTCAGGATCGTAACGTAAACGGTCGTAGCTATTAGTTAAGGTTCCGTTCTTATTATAAAATAGATTATTCATTACATCATGCTTAACCTGTTTTCTGCTTACATAATTTCCCGAAATGCCAAAGCTGTTATGTTCGCTAAGGTTATAATCCAACCCCATTGTAGCTACATAGGAAAGAGGGCGGGCGGACGAGTGGCTGCTTTGGGTGTAATAACTTGAGTCATTTTGCTTTGCATCAAGGTAAGTCCTGTTTATATCAGATAGTCTTAAGCGTTTGTCTTTGCGAATGCTGTAGTTGCCAAACAAGTTGAGCTTGCCTGGTTTATAATTCAAACTTACATTGCCGTTGTAGCGGTCTTGTGTACCGGCATTGGCCTGGATGCTTCCATTTAAGCCGCCTTTTGTATTTTTCTTTAAAACAATATTAATGATGCCGGAACTGCCGTCGGGTTTGTAGCGCGCAGAAGGGTTAGTAATAACTTCAATGCGCTCGATCGAATTTGCTGGAAGTTGCTGTAATGCTTCAGCTTTTGTTTTTCCCATCAAGGGCGATGGACGACCATTAATAAATATCATTACATCTGCCGAACCACGTAAGCTAACCTGCCCTTCAATATCCACTTCAACGGAGGGAACATTTTTCAAAATATCGCTTACACTTCCGCTTTGGGCTAAAATGTCCTGGCTTACGTTATATACTTTTCTGTCGATAGCAGCATTTAGTGCCCTGGTTGTTGTGGTAACTTTTACCTCAGCCATGTTAGCGGAAAGCATGCCTATTTGAATAGTGCCGATATTAACTTTTAGCGGATTACCGGTTATAGCAATTGGCTTCGCCGACTTTTCGTAACCAATAAAAGAGCAGCTAAGAATATAATTTGAGGGTTTAACTCCTTCAATAGAAAACCGGCCTTTTTTATCGGTGACAGAAGATTTTACAATTGTGCTGTCTGTAGTTAATAATTGAACTGTAGCAAATTCAACTGCTTGTTTGGATGACCGGTCTGTTACAACTCCTGATATAACGGTAGAACTCTCCTGTGCAATAACCTGCAGACACAAAAGCAAGAGAAGGGCAGTTATGCAGGAGGTATTTTTAAACACTGTTAACAATTATTGAAGGCGAAAGTAGAAAGCGATTTTGTAGCTATTTTGAGTAAATGTTCTTAATACGAATATAACTTATCTGAAGCTGCTATCGCAACACTTTTGTTTGTGCCGTTTAAGCCTTGTTACGCTTTTGTTCTCTTAGTTTATAAAGGTCTTCTGTCGTAATAAAATTTGTAAAACCTTTCTTCGCTAATCCCTGGATTAATGTTTTGTCGCCTGACCAAATTTTGCAGCGAAACTGTTTTGAGTAAGCAACATAATGTGTATCCTTTGGGTCAATATCTGCCACGAGAGCATCGGCTATAATCCAGTGAGAGATTTTTATTTGTTCCTCTGAAATAAAAACAATGTCTTTGTACAGTTGAAACTCTGCTTCTTGAACTTGCTCAATTGTCAAGCCTGATATTTTCATCAATCTTGGGTAATGGTTGCGTATTTCACTTCTTAAAAAATCGGGAGCTAGGAAATTATAATACGGCTTTGAGTTAATGAGTAAGTCTCCAATTTTACCATTTGTGTTTAAAATGCCACTAAACACAATATTAGCATCTACGATAAACTTCACTTAATAAAACGTTTACTGTTTTTAGCCCACCAGGAAGCATTTACTTCTTCAGCTAATTTATCAACGTCGGATTGTTTTGCTTTGCTTTTAGAAGTTGCTTCAAGATATTTTACATAGTCAATTAATCGTTGAAGTCCAAAGCTGTCAACCGAGGAAGATAAAGTAATAATAATCTGATCATTATTTGTCCGCTCAACTAACATAGTTATAAATGTTTGCTCAAATTTAAAGAAAACTTTTGTCTGATAGTATCTTAAACGCTGCTCAAATAAATGCACCCAATTTCAAGGTTTATTCAATAAACATAAGTGTTACCCTTTGTATCTGACGATCAGTTTTGTTGGAAAAATCATTTTAGTAAGACAAGTAGAAATAGAGCAGCCAACAGATTTTCAAAGAGGTTTTTAGAAATTTACTTCTAATTCCAAATAACTGAAAAAAACAAAAGAATATAAACGTTTAAGAATTAATTGATGAACTTTCGAAGGTTGATGAAATCATTAGATTACATCAAGCATCTTCATGTAAAATGAGAATTAAAGGCCAAGGCAAATTACTTACTGCAAAACCTCTCTCGCGATAACCAGTTTCTGAACTTCGCTCGTCCCCTCTCCTATTGTGCAAAGCTTTGAGTCGCGATAGAATTTTTCTACCGGAAAATCTTTTGTATATCCGTATCCGCCAAAAATTTGCACAGCATCTGTCGACACTCTTACGGCTACTTCGCTTGCATAATATTTGGCCATTGCAGCCTGCTTCGTCATTTTCTCACCACGATTTTTTAGGTCGCAAGCTTGCGCAGTTAAAAGTTCTGCTGCTTCAATTTCGGTAGCCATATCTGCAAGTTTAAAACTTATACCCTGAAAATTAGCAATCGGCTGATCGAACTGGTAACGTTCCTTAGAATATTTTAATGCTGCATCATAAGCTCCTCTTGCAATACCTATACTAAGTGCAGCAATAGATATTCTCCCCCCATCCAACACTTTCATTGCCTGGCGAAAGCCATCGCCTACTTCACCCATTCTTTGCTCATCACTTATGCGGCAATTATCAAAGATCATTTCTGCTGTTTCGCTTGCACGCATACCTAGTTTATTTTCTTTCTTGCCGCCTGTAAAACCTTGTGTTCCTCTTTCAACAATAAAAGCGGTGCTGTTGCCACTGGTTCTTGGCTCTCCCGTTCTTGCTATAACCACCGCAACCTCGCCTGATATACCATGCGTGATCCAATTTTTTGTGCCATTCAAAACCCATTCATCGCCTTCTTTAACTGCTGTTGTCTTCATATTACCCGCATCGCTTCCGGTGTTGGGTTCGGTTAATCCCCAAGCGCCTATAAATTGGGCGGTGGCTAACTTTGGCAGGTACTTTTGTTTTTGCTCTTCGTCACCAAATAGTAAAATATGGCCTGTGCATAATGAATTATGTGCAGCCACACTTAAACCTATAGACCCATCAACCCGGGATATTTCCTGAATAACTGCATTGTATTCATGATACGATAAACCTGCACCTCCATATTCCTCGGGCACCAATACACCCATCAATCCTAACTCACCTAATTGCCTGAAAATTTCTATGGGAAAGGTTTGCGTTTCATCCCACTCCATAATGTGTGGCTTAATCTTTTGTAAAGCAAACTCACGTGCTGTATGTGCTACTTGTTCCGTTAATTCTGAAGCTTGAAAATCCATCTCTTTTGCAATCATTTAGTAAAAACAAAAATACAGGAAAGGCATTTCCCATTGCTTTAATTATAATACGTGAGTATGAAATTAAATTTTCTTTAGAGAAGGAGCAGCTACCGTTCAGGTCTTGCCAAAGTGCAGGAAATAGGTCTTATGTATGAGTTTTTTATGAAAAATGTTTCTGCTCAGAAGTTTAAGGTTGAAGCATTTTTATTTCTTGTAACCACTTTTTTAC
>MWYU01000537.1 GCA_002050375.1 Chitinophagales bacterium 62-2 | reverse complement strand
ATGTTAGTGTAGATTCACTTGCTGATAAATTTTATAAAGGTCGTTATGCCGGCGCCGCAAACACTGCAAAAGCAGCTTACGCAACTCTTGAAAATGTTGTGCCTTTATATGGAAGCATTCCTTTCACTTCGCTTAAACCTTACAAAGAAACAAGCCAGGCAAAAAAGAAGATCGAAGAGCAGATGAATACAATTCAAAAAGAAAGCGTTTCAATAACCGATAAAACAGTAAAGACGAATTTGCTGCGCCTGTTTATGATGTTTCAATATGTTCATCTTGATCTCCAAATACAGGAGTTAAAAGTTCAGTCAAAGCCAAAAGATGAGATCATTGAAAAGATTAAAGAGCTGGTAACTTTTATAGAAAAGAACCTTGACAAAGGGCTATTTATACTTACAGGAGATAACGACTTAGCAAGGTTCACTAAAAAGTACGGGCTAACAAACCAAAGCCTTTTAGATTAAAATAACAAGGCAGCAATGATAAAAATACAGTTAAAAGCACAAATGAAAAAAGGGCTCATTTTACCAATAATACTTCTTACCCGTATCGTCGCATGCTTTGCTCAAGACGAAGAAACAACTACCACGAAAGCAACCTCGATGACGCCTTTTAGCGGAACAAATTATGTTCGTGTTGTAGTGGATGCATCTTCCCGGTCAGCCGCTTCAAATACTTTTAAAGCGGTTATCAAATCTATAAAAGATGGTAAAATTCTCTGGCAGGGAAATGTAACTCACGCGCCTGCTGTTAATGAAGGTGGAAAACATCTCGCATTTACCATCAACAACTGGAAGCCAATACTTTGGACACCTAATAACCCTTACCTGTACGAAATAACATTACAGCAGTTCAGCAAAGGATCGCTAAAAAATTCTTTAAAAGAACGGGTAGGCTTTAGAAGTTTTGAGCGCCGCGGTGGCAATCTTTTTCTAAATGGCAAGCCCATTTTTTTACGCGGCATTGCCATTAATCCTCCCGGCAGAGGGATACCAACAAAGCTGGAACGCAGCCGTGAATTTGCACTGGATTATGTGAAATATATGAAGAGCATCAACGTAAACATTATTCGTATTCCTGATGCGGAGGAATGGTTCGACGTGTGCGATGAGTTGGGTATGATGGTGTTTGGTGGCAATTACGGAGGAAGGGTTGCCGGAGGCGAAACCGTAGAAGCACAGGCTAAAGTTGGTGATGAAACAGATGGAGGCTTCCCCGCAGATTATGATAAAGGAGTAGCGTGGTATGAAAATGAGAAGCTCGGTTCTATAGCACATCATCCAAGTCTTATGGTGTATGCGATGACCAATGAAACGCCTTTTGCCGGGAAGAGAGCAGAACTATGGGAGAAATTTCTTGACTATGCTTATAATAAATTGAAAAAGTGGGATGAGACAAGAGTGTATATAGCAAATGCCGGTTATGGATATGGTAAGACAGGCGACATCACCGACATACACCGTTATTGGGGCTGGTATTATAGCTCGCCCTTTACGTTTTTACATATACGCGATGAAGCAAAAATAAATCCTCACCCCAGCAAACATCAGCCTCTCACATTTACTGAATGTGTGGGAAATTATACTGGCCCTGATGGAAGATATAATCTTACACCTGCACATAAAAACCCAAGTTCTCAACTGGCATGGACGGGGCATGAACGACAGGATATGCAGGCTCAATTGGCCGATTATCATCAAAGCTTTACGTTCAGGCAGGCAACAGAAAGCTTTAGGCAATTACGGTCTGTTAATCCTGATCTGAGCGGTGTATTTCCTTTCACCATCTTGTTCTACAACTGGAACACAATTACAAAGTTTGATGACATGAAACCAAAGCCCGTTACCGGACAGGTGAAACTTTCTTATCAACCTGTTTTACTTAGCTGGGAATGTTGGACGCCTAATGTTTTTGCCGGTTCGGTTATTAAACCAATAGCCCACATTGTTAATGATGACAACGATTTTAATGATCTTACAAATGCCAGGCTGGTATACGAATTAAAAGATAAAACGCATACTGTTTTATTTGCTGACAGTACACCGCTTGCGGCTATTCCTTATTATGGTACGGCAAGAAAAAAGCTTGAGATAAAATTACCGCAAAACATCATTTCAGGAAAGTATGAGCTTACAGGAAGGATTGTACAGAATGGTGAAACTATCTCTCAAAACTTTTATAAACTCTTTATTGCCGACGATCACTTTACTAAAGCAGGTACTGCAAATCCTTCAACTCTGGTATTGTATGACAAGCAGGGAGCAACAAAGAAATCTCTTTCAAACCTTCATGTAAAGTTTACTGAAATTTCATCCTTCGATAATATTCCTGCTAACAGTTTTGTAATCATAGGAGAAAATGCTGCGGATAAATTAGTTGCTGATAATACAGCGAGTATTAAAAATTTCATAACATCTGGTGGAAGAATTTTATGTCTTCGCCAGGATAGCGCTCACCTCGAAAATGTAAACGCACTTTTACTTCATCCGTTAGTTAACAATAATATTGATATAGATAACCCCATATATCCGGTTTCAGCAAAATCTCCCCGAAATGGATATTATATAAATCCTGAACGTCCTGATCATCCTGTATTTGCCGGTATAACAAGAGATAACTTAAGAGTGTGGAGCGACTACACTGCCTGGGATGAAACACAAAAAGGCTTTCCTGCAATAAAGCCGGTTACAGATGGCTTTACGTTACAAGACAAAAATGATGTTGCAGGTACAGCAATACTTGCAAATTACAGTTCGGGCTTACAGGCAATCGCGTTGGCAGAACAATTTTCGGGAAGTGGCAGCATAACGCTTTGCGGTTTAGATCTCGCTAACCGGACTGCCATTGATCCTGTTGCTGCAAGGCTGTTTGTAAACCTTATAAATTATACCGCAACCTCCACAGGTCATGAGCGCTACCAGCTAATTACAAGCCCTATTGTATGGGGAGAATACGAAACAGAGAAAGGTGTTGTAACAGATTTGTATAGTGGCTTCCTGGTTAACTCAACACCTCGTGTTCCGGCAGATTACCTTGGTAAGGGAATAGTAGTTACGAAAGAAGGTTATCAGCTGGCAGGTGGAAACAGGTCGGGTTTTAATACAAGACCCGGAATACAATATGTTGCCAATGGAAGGCGTCCATTTGGTCCTTATGCTCAAAGTTTCGGGGGTCAGCCTGTACCTGATAAAAATTCAACAGAAGGCGTTGGAAAGTTCTGGTGCAAAATTCCGGAAGGACAAAATCTGGTAACTTCTATCGTATGGAACCCTGGTAATGAGCCACTGTTAATCAGGATAAAGGTTAATGATCTTAAGGAAGTTACTAAAACAATAAATGCCGGTGATAGAGTTGCTGTTGTAACTCCTGTTAATAGCAGCAACGTCAACATAACTTATACCGGAGACCGCCGTTTGGTTATTTTGGAAACAGCATTCGGTAAAAAAGATTAGGTGAGTATAAATATGAAACTATTTGTTGTTAGATATTCTTTATTGCTGATGGGTTTATTCTTTATAAACAATTCAGCATTTAGCAATCACTATTATGTTGATATGATAAAGGGGAATGATAACAACAATGGATTGGCAAAATCTTCAGCATGGAAAACGCTTTCAAAAGTTAGTAAAACATTGTTTAAGCCTGGTGATAATATTGCCTTTAAGTCAGGTCAGCGCTTTATAGGAGTGCTTGCAATATCATCAAGCGGAAAGCAAAATGCACCGGTAGTTTATACAACGTACGATGGAAATGAACCTGCTGTTATTGATGGTAGCGGAGACTCTGTTGCTATTTATATTTATAATCAACAGCATCTTGAATTAAAGAACCTTGCTGTTACCAATTATAGAAAAGGAACATTGGGAGTAACTGATTTATTTAACGGTATCTATATAGTAAATGAAGATGCAGGAACTTTACATCATTTTCATTTCGATCGCATTAGAGTATTTGATGTTAACAGCACACACATTGCAAAGGATGAAGGTAAAACAGATCAGAGCAGGTTTCATGGCGGAGTGCAGTTTTATACAAGAGGAAATAAAGTACGAAGTAATTTCAATGATGTCCTTATTACTAATTCAACATTCGAAAACTTAAGTCGTACTGGTTTTAACTTCCGTTCCGATTGGGATGACAGGGCAGCGTATAGCAAGTTTGGAGATAGCATAGGTAAAGGATTAACAGATAACTGGATCCCAAACACTAATGTTATTTTAAGGAAGAATGTTTTTAAGAATATTGCGGGTAACGGGCTTATTGTTAGAGTTGCAAAAGATGCGTTAATAGAACATAACCTCTTTGATTCGTGTGGTAAGATAATATCAGGAAATGCAGTTTTTAATTTCAATACTGATAATACAATTTACCAATTCAATGAAGCTAAAAATACTATTTACAACGAAGGAGATACCGATGCACGCGGAATAGACAGTGACTACCGCACTAAAAATACTATCATCCAATACAATTACCTGCACAATAACCAGCTTGGCGGTGTTACAGCAACAGGTGGCCCGGGAGTGGGAGATAACCCCATAAACTTTAATTCAGGAACTATCATTCGTTATAACATCATCGAAAATAATGCAAGGCAAGGTGCTTATTTCTCCGGCAGGGTCGAAGGATTGCAGGTGTACAATAATGTATTCTATGCAGACTCAAACTATAAAGATGTAGTTGTATTAAAACTTAACCGGTGGACGGTTTATCCCAATGGTGCATCTTTTAGAAACAACATCTTTTATTATAAAGGAAGTAATCCATCTTATTCATTTGGAAATTCAACTAATGTATCATTCGATCATAATATTTATTTTGGTATTGGGCCTGCTTCTGAATTTCGTGATTCTTTTCCAATAATTGCTGATCCAAAGTTGGTTAACGCAGGGAAGGGTATTGAAGGTTATAAATTGAAAACTAATTCGCCTGCAATAAAAGCAGGTGCCGTTATAAAAAATAACGGCGGACACGATTATTATGGCAATAGGATTAGTGATGATATAAAACAGAATATTGGTGTTTTTAATAAACAATGATGGTAGCTAAGACAAAATATAAAAATTACATGTTAGGATGCGAAATTTAATTAGTAAGCGATATGTATAAAAGAAGAATTAAATCTATCTCGTTTTCTCTTTTTCAATTGGGGGTCAGGTGCGACAATAAATGAAACCGCTGTAAAATTAAAATTTAAGCAACCATCGGTCAATATCAGTGGTCTTGCTATTACCGGCAGCTTTAAAGGATTTGATGTTATTCAGGAAATATAAATCCCGATCTTCAATAAATTACTATGGCATCCTATAAAATATTTTTATGCCTAATATATACCTGCATTTGCATTAGAAGAATTGTTAATCGCCAAGATAGATTATCTGTTGGCTACTGTGAAGAACGGTTAGTTTTCAAAAAGGACATCAATCCTTTTATTCCTTTAAATCACAACGAGTATTCGGCTAAGTTTTTACTAGGAATTGTTGCAAGCAAGTTCATATCGTACTTATATGTGAAATCATCTTCAATTGCTACTAAAGATGATTTTAGACAAACAACACTTACTGAGCTTAGGGCTTTGCCTGTTGCCAAAATACCTATCGAAAAACAGTCGGAGATAATCAGGCTTGTGGATAAAATACTTGCAAACGGCTTTGAAAACTCTATAGATAGTGTCAATAAAATTGACCAATTA
>MWYU01000531.1 GCA_002050375.1 Chitinophagales bacterium 62-2 | reverse complement strand
ATAACTACGACCTGGCCTTGCTCCGGCAATTAATAAACCTATGTACTCCATACATTGGTTCTCTTGGGCCTAAAAAGAAACTGGAACGTATGCTCGACGAATTGCGCGAAGAAGGCGTAATTATAAAAGCAATGAAAGAGATTGAAAATATTATACGTGCTTTTGATAAAGCAATTGAAGAAGGAAAACAAACTGCACTGGCAACCGTTGTTTATGTAGAGGGTTCAGCATATAGAAGGCCGGGTGCCCGAATGCTGGTAACTGAAGATGGACAATTAACAGGGGCAATAAGCGGCGGGTGTTTGGAAGGCGATGCGTTACGCAAAGCTTTATTAGTTATGGCGCAGCAACGAGCTATGCTGGTAACTTACGATACTACCGATGAAGATGATGCTAAACTTGGGGTAGGTTTAGGTTGCAACGGTATAATTAAAATATTGATAGAACCTATCAATTCTAAACTTTCAGCTAATCCTGTGCAACTTCTTAAACAGGTAATTGCGAAACGGCAAAAATCTGTACTCGTAACTCTTTTCTCACTAGAAAATCATAAAGGCTTTCAGCCGGGCACCTGTCTTTTACAAACTGAAAGTGGAAAAATTTATAGCAGTGATTTAAATACTGAACTACAAACCAATTTGCTTAAGCTTGTGGAAGATGTCTCCCTTAATCAAGCCTCTTCTATAACAGATGTTACGGCAAATAATACCCACTTCACGGCTTTTATTGAATTTATTAAGCCTGCCATTTCTTTAGTTATTGTTGGAGCCGGAAATGATGCAATTCCTCTTGCGCAGACAGCTAATATTTTAGGTTGGCATACTACCGTTATAGACGGAAGATATAATTATGCCACCACTCAACGCTTTCCTACAGCGCACGAAGTTAAAGTTTGCAAGCCCGAAAAGGCACTTGAAGAAATGGTTATTGACGATCAAACTGTGTTTGTACTGATGACTCATAATTATAACTACGACGTGGCCTTGCTCCGGCAATTAATAAACCTATGTACTCCATACATTGGTTCTCTTGGGCCTAAAAAGAAACTGGAACGTATGCTCGACGAATTGCGCGAAGAAGGCGTAATTATAAACAATGATCAATTAGCAAAGCTGTATGGACCGGTAGGATTAGATATAGGCGCTGAGACAGCGGAAGAAATTGCCCTGTCAATAACAAGCGAAATAAAAGCAGTGTTAAGCAACCGGGGCGGGCAATTATTAAGAGACCGGGCCGAGACTATTCATTTGCGATCATCTGCTGAAATATCTTAAATAACTATCTCACTATCTTATTTAACTTACTTTAGTTAATGGAATTGACGGGTCTGATATTATTGGCAGCAGGTGCTTCCACCCGTTTAGGGCAACCAAAGCAATTGCTGGAATATGAGGGACAAACGTTGATAAAACATGCAATTGATACGGCTTTACAGGTTATACCAACACCGTTAATTGTTGTATTGGGCGCTAATGCCGAACTGCTTAAAAATGAAATTTCAAGTTCTAAAGTTCATATAGTTAATAATCCAAATTGGGAAGAAGGCATGTCATCATCAATCCGTTGTGGCCTTCATACCTTATTAAAAATTTCTCCTGCTATAGACAATGTTATTTTAATGGTATGTGATCAGCCTTATGTATCTGCTTCTCTTATTAAAAGTTTAATTGCTGAACGGGAACAAGCTCTAAAAGGCATTATTGCCTGTACTTATAAAAATACTTTAGGTACACCTGTGCTTCTCAATAAAAAATACTTTAGCCAACTATTAAATTTGAATGGCGCAGAAGGCGCAAAAAAATTAATTAAGAAATTTCCGGATGATGTCTCAACCATATCCTTTCCCCTCGGTTTTATTGATATTGATACCGCTGAGGAGTATGAACAGTTGATCAATAATTCTTTCAGCGGCTTTAAATAATTATTTAAATTTATGTTATGAAAACTTTATTACTTCTATTAAGCGTTTTTTGCATAACAAAAAGCTTTGCGCAGGATATTAATATATACAAGCGCAAGCCCTGGGAGGATGCGAAAAACAAAATGTTACAACACAAACTTTTATACAACAATCATTTAAAGGAAAATAAATTTACTATTTCCGACACTATTATTGATCGGTCGGTTCTTCGTATTGAACTAAAACGTAAATACCTGGGAAATAATGGCAAAGGCGCTGATGTATTTGCAATGATGCCATATAATATGCCTTGCATCGTAGCTGACTCAACTTTTCGAAGCAATATGCCTGTTATGAAATCAGAACGCATAACTGCGCGTGAATAGAAAGTAGTTTTGATGGAATTATAATCACACAACCATCAAACTACAGCCTCTTATATCACTGTTATCAAAACGTCCGAGTACTTCGAAGCTTCCATCTTCAAAAAGAGTTCCCACATCATCTGTTGCAATAAAACTGCAGCTATAAACATTAGCCAGGTCAATCACATTAATAAGGCCTCTCCCCTCTTGCTTTATCCTCAACGGATCGTCCTCATCTCTCAATAAAATTTTCATCCACGGCACCGTTCTAAAAATCCCAGCTGCATCCGAGTATCCCTGCGATAATAATTCAGTCATTCCATATTCTGAATGTATTTTATCCGCTCCCAATCTTTGCGTTAATATCTCATGCACTTCGGGGCGTATCATTTCTTTTCTTCTGCCTTTCATTCCACCTGTTTCCATAACCGTCGTATGTTTTAATGTCATTGGAAATTGTTCCGCGAAATCAAGCAGAGCAAAGGTTACTCCTATTAATAAAGTTTTTTGCTGCCTGCTTTCTAATTGTTTTAAAACCGAGGCCAACTTGTCAAATTCATATAAATAAAATCCGCTTTCAGCGTGACCGGAAAGCTTTATTAACTCATCAACCATCATAACCAATGATGATCCGCTTCTTTCAAGATAAGAAGGCAACAGGCCAATAATGCAACAATCTTTTACGTCACCATAAAATCTTTCAAATCCTTTAATGAAGCTTTGCCTGTATAAATCTGCATCCTTTATGAAATGTCTGCTATTGATTGTTTGAGTAGTTCCGCTGCTTTCAAAAATAACTTGCGCCTTAAACTCTCCGGTTGTTACCTGATGAGATTTAAAGAAAGAAACCGGCATACAAGGAATATCGTTTATTGATTGAACAGAAGAATAATGAACACCTAAGGCGTTTACCCAATTACGGTAAACTGAATTATTTTGATACTGGTAATGAAAAACCTCAAGTGCGAATTGTGTAAACGTTTGTGGGGTAACTGAGAAAATATTGTTAACAAACTCTTTCACAACTGCTTACCTATTAGTGGTTTTAATTAAATTTGGAAAGTAAAACAAACAAATGAAGACAAAGATATTAGTTGCGCTGTTGGTGGTTATTTTTTCAGGTGCCTGTAAAAAAGATAAATATAATACGAAGCCCCAGATTACGTTTAAAAAAGCAAGCACCAATACACTAAGAAATAATGGAACAATTACTTTTAATATGGAAGTAACCGATGCCGAAGGTGATTTACAAGATACCATGTGGATACAGAAAAATGTACCACGGTGTACTGCAAGTAACTTTACAGCTAAATACAAAATGCCTGATTTTACTTCTGTAAAAAATCTGAAGGCTCAGCTTGACGTTTGCTTTGCTTATGGAAATAATCTCGGTTGCCCTGTAATATCTGGTCCTGCATGCGCCCGCAACGATACAGCCACTTTTCGTTTCTGGTTAAAAGATAAAGGTGGCAATGTAAGTGATACTGCCGTTAGCTCAACCATAGTAATTTTAAGATAATAATTACACGTTGTTGTGGCATCTCATACGTGTAATCTTTTACAGTAATATTTTTTATGGGATTTGTGCTGTAGCCCTATGTATCGAAACCAATCTTATACATAAGTTACCATTAAACATTTTTCCCTTTTACCTGCTTATTTTTTCCTGCACGTGGCTTTACTACACAATGATCTACGTAAGAAGTGTAGGTGCAAAAAATTACGATGAAAGAACTTTGTGGTATCGCAGGCATCTTAGGTTAATAAAACTTTTATTAAAACTTACGCTGGCTCTTGTTGCCACTTTCATCTTATACCTGTTAATTAAAAACCTGAATTCATTTTACGGGTTCAAGCTTTTTCAATGGTTAATGATATTGGTTTTTCCTTTAGTAGCAGCTTTATATACTTTTAAATTTCCATTTTTTTACTTCAGAAAGATAAGGCAGATAGGATGGCTAAAACCATTTGTAGTAGGTTTTACCTGGAGTGGCTGGGTAACTGTTTATCCGTTATTAGTGTTGCAGGTGCAGGCAGGGATTTCACCTAAAAATCCCGTAATTCCCTTAGGTTTATTTTGGCTGCAAAACTTCCTCTTTATCTCCATACTTGCAATTATTTTCGATATTAAAGATTATCGAACCGATGTGCGTCTCCGCCTTAATACATATCCTGCAAAACTCGGCGTGAGAAATACCTATCGTTATGTAATTTATCCTGTTACCATTTTAAATATCGTTGTGTTCTTTTTGTTTCAACGGCAAATGAACTTCTTACCTGCGCAGGCCTTTTTACAGTTATTACCTTACCTGTTTTTAATTTGGGTAATCTTAACGCACCGTAAGCCAAGAGAAGTTTTATACTATCTTGTGGCCATTGATGGCCTGATGTTTTTAAAAGCCATTTGCGGTATAATCAGTATTTCATTTTTTTAAAAAAGTATAAATGTCTAAGTCAAAAAAAGAAAAAAAGAATGATTATTTGTTGAACGATCAGTCAAACAGTTTTCTTCGCAATTATCTAAACAATCCATCACCTGTTGGCTTTGAATCCAGCGGCCAGAAGATTTGGCTTAATTATCTGCAGCAGTATATTGATGAACAGTTTGTTGATCCCTACGGAACTGCTGTAGGCATCATAAATCCTAACCAGCCATTTAAGGTAGTGATTGAAGCCCATGCCGATGAAATAAGCTGGTTTATTAATTATATTACAGACCAGGGTTTAATATATCTTAAGAGGAATGGCGGCGTTGATCACCAGACTGCACCTGGTATGCGTGTTTTTATACATGGTAAAAAAGGGCCGGTAAAAGCAGTGTTTGGATGGCCTGCAATTCATACACGCTTAAGTAATCCTGACCAAAAAGAGCAGCAGCCCAAAGTTGAAAATTTATGGCTCGATTGCGGTGCAAGAAATAAAAAAGAAACGGAAGACCTGGGAGTACATATAGGTGCCGTAGTAACCTACCAGGATGGTTTTGACGAGTTGGCGAATGACCATTATATATGTCGTGCAATGGATAACCGTATCGGTGGATTTATGATTGCTGAAGTAGCCCGGCTGATAAAAGAAAATAAGGTTCAGCTTCCTTATTCTTTATATGTAGTAAATGCCGTGCAGGAAGAAATTGGTTTGCGAGGCGCCGAAATGATAGCCCGCCGCATTAAACCGAACGTTGCTATTATTACCGATGTTACCCACGATACTACCACACCCATGATAAACAAAATGATTGAAGGTGATTGTATCTGTGGCAAAGGGCCATCCTTAGCATACGCACCGGCTGTTCATAATAAGCTGTTAGATTTTGTACAGGATGTAGCAGAAAGAAAAAAGATAGCGGTGCAGTTAAGAGCATTGAGCCGAAGCACAGGAACAGATACAGATAGCTTTGCTTACGCCAATGACGGATGTCCGTCAGTGTTAATTTCCATACCGTTAAGGTACATG
>MWYU01000521.1 GCA_002050375.1 Chitinophagales bacterium 62-2 | reverse complement strand
GCCCGTTCCATTGTCTTTTACACACAGGTATATTCCTTTCCCAATATTTAAATTGATTGTAATCGGGCAAAACTTCTTTAAGCCTTTCACCTACCTTTAAAGACATTGCAAGAGTGAGCGCTGATTCGTAACTGTATTTCCCCTCGGCATTTCTGTTTGGCAAACCGTGACCCGCATCAATAACGATTGTTTTTAAAACTTGTTTCTGAATTTTTTTTTCAGGAGCAGTTGTAAAAGAAGTGAAGCATATTATTAAAAAAAAATGAAGAAATACTACTAAGAATCTTTTCAGCATATTTTGAATTTCTTTAGGGGCTTATTTCTAAAAAGTTAATCTTTCTGTTAAGCTAATCTTCACACATCGTTAATGCCTATAAACATTAAATTTGTTTGTACTACTTATGAGCAATCGATGTAAAGTTAGTTTAAAAAATTTTTCAGCCTTATCGATAATTGCTATTGTTTTCATAATAACTACCTGGTTAAATAAAAAACATTATGCAGGCAGTTTGCTCATAAAATCATTTACAGAATTTGCCGATACAACAAAAATAAAAAAGAACTCCGGCGGTATAGATACGACTAAAAAAAGTTTAACGGATACAACGAAAAGAAGACTAACTGATACTGCATTCCAAAGAACCGATACCTTAAACAGAAGAATAAACTCAACAGCTTTAGGCTTTAGTGATACTACAAAAAATGATAGCCTCGTTCAGGTTACAGATACTTTTAATTTAAAATTATCGAAGGACTCTTTAGATGCTCCTATTTCATATTCAGCTTCAGACAGCGGCGTGTTACTTATACCAAGCAAGCAATTTATTTTATATGGAAAAGCTAACACAAAGTACACTGATATTGAAGTAAATGCAGCTACCATTAACCTCGATCAGTCAACGCAAATGATAAAGGCATATGGGGCGAAAGATACAACAGGTAATCCTTTAGATAATCCGAAGCTTGCACAGGGTGAGATGGTAACAAACAGTGACTCGATTTTCTTTAATCTTCGTTCGCAAAAGGGATTAACGAAAAGCACATACCTGCAGGAAGGTGAAATGTACGTTTATGCCAATACAATAAAAAAGATAGATAATAATACCTTGTACGCCTGGCGAGGCAGATTTACAACCTGTAATATTGATACGCCGCACTTTGCATTTCGTACGCGCAAAATGAAGATTATAAATAAGAAATTAGCAGTATCAGGGCCTGCATTTCCGGAGTTTGAAGGAGTACCCGTTCCCATTGGAATACCCTTTGGAATTTATCCTTTAAACCGGGGGCGGCATTCAGGTTTTTTACCGCCTCAGTTTGCAGCCAATGAAGATTTTGGTTTAGGATTAGAGGGGTTGGGATTTTATAAAGTACTAAGCGATAATTTTGATGTAACCATAAGAAGCAATATATACAGTTATGGCGGATGGAGTTTAAATACAGCCTCGAGGTATACGCAGAGATACAGGTATAATGGCGGACTAAACTTTTCGGTACAGAACACGAAAATCTTAAACCGTTCAGGATTCACCAAGGAAGAATTTACGCAGAACAAAAGTTTTATGGTCAATTGGAGCCATACAAGAGATCCCAAAGCAAGACCAGGGACAAGTTTTTCTGCTAATGTAAATGCCGGCAGTACAAAGTTTAACAGGTTTGTTTCTAACAATGCAATGCAAAACTTTCAAAACCAGTTAAGCTCCTCCATAACCTACAGTAAAGACTGGCGCGGTAAGTACAATTTAACGTTGAGCGCTAACCATAACCAAAATAATAATACACGCTTAATTAACCTGAGTCTTCCAACAGCAAACTTTAGTGTAGTTACACTTTATCCGTTCCAAAAAAAGGAGCAGGTTGGTACGCCAAAGTGGTATGAGAAATTGGGTGTTGGGTATACAGGCAACCTACAAAATCAATTCTCGTTTTACGACTCTGCCTTTAGCCTGCGCCGCCTTTTTGATACCGCACAATATGGAGCCTCGCATAGCATTCCCATTAGTTTGTCCCTGCCTTCGCTGGGCCCTGTTCAAATTTCTCCGGGGGTCTCTTACGAAGAAAGATGGTATGGACAAAAGAATATAAAATCGTGGGATGATACAAGCAAACAAGTAATCAACAGAGTGTCACGGGGTTTATATGCTTATCGTCAAATGTCGTTTGGTGTGTCTGCAAACACACGAATTTTTGGTACTTACCAATTTGGCAAGTCGAGCCGGGTAGAAGCAATACGGCACGAAATAAGACCGACCGCCAGTCTAAGCTATGTACCGGATTTAAACCAACGGTTTTATTCTTCCGTTCAGATAGATACTTCAAAGCGCTTTCTCAGGTATTCAACTATTGATGGTTCTACAGGCGGGGGAAGAGCCGGGAACATTGGATTTGGCGTAGATAACACCCTGGAGATGAAAGTAAAAAGCCGTAAGGATACTTCGAGCAGTGGTATTAAAAAAGTGAAGCTTATTGATGGGTTTGGTTTTAATGGCAGCTATAATCTGCTGGCCGATAGTTTTCCGCTGTCTGCATTAAGTTTTTATTTTAGAACAAACCTTTTTGATAAAATAAACATTACAGCCAGCACTTCACTCGATCCGTATGAGATTGATGCAAGGGGCTTTAGAAGAAACAAATACATGTGGGCCGGCGACCAGTTTAAATTTGGCAGAATAACTAATGGAAGTGTTGCTGTCTCCACGTCATTCCAAAGTAAGAGTAAGGATGGTAAAACAGACAAGCAGAGGCTTCCGCAGGATGAATACATGACACCCGACGAGCAGCAGCGCCAGCTTGATGTTGTAAGAAACAACCCTGCTGAATATACCGATTTTAATATTCCATGGTCTTTGCAATTATCTTATTCATTAAGTTTTACCCGGCAACTTGCACTAAATTTCAGTAAGCTTGAAACCCAGACTTATTCTAACTTAAGCCTAAACGGCGATTTCAGCTTAACGCCTAAATGGAAGATGGGAGGAAATACTTACTACGATTTTACTACTAATAAAATTCAAACTTTAACCATGTTTGTTTCGCGGGATATGCACTGCTGGCAGCTATCAATCAACTTAACGCCAGTTGGCTTATATCGTTCGTTCAATGTCACTATCAACCCTAAATCAGGTATTTTACGCGATCTCAGAATCAACCGCTCAAGGTTTTTTTATAACCAGTAAGCCCTCACCCGGCCTCTCCCCGCAATGGGCCAGTCGGTCAGTAGTCACTGGGTCAATAGTCATTATTCATTAAGTCATCAAGGATTACTTTCTTAATTCCCATAATTCCGATAAATCCTGGTTCAGACAATCCTGTTCAGGTAATAATCCCACATCAGCTTAAACACTTTGTTCTTTAATTCTTTGCTTTTTAAGTTTTGCGAACTTACAGGGGGAAGAAAGTGCATTTCCAAAGGATGAGGGTCAAGATAGAAAAATTTATTAGGCGGTAGCACCTTTCTGGTATTAAAGATAACAGTGGGAATAATGTCATTTCCTGTTTCTGCAGCCAGCTTAAAAGCACCATCATAAAATTGTTTCAACGGATCGTTGGTGCGATTGCGCGTGCCTTCAGGATAAATAACCATGTGAAGCCCATCTGCTAAAGTTTTTTTCATTTCCTCGTAACTTTTTCTGCGGCTTTCATCACTGTTTCTATCAACCAATACTGCCCCGCGGCGGTATATCCAACCGAATAGAGGCGCTTTGGTAAAAGATTTTTTTGCAATGGTTTTATTAGCGCCAGGCACAAATGGGGTGGTTATGGGCACATCCATAAGGGAGTTATGATTAGAGACAACAACATAAGTCTTTCCCTTTTCAAAATATTTTTTGCCGACTACCTTAAGGGGGCAAGCAATAAGCGTAAGAAATACCTGCATCCATAATTTAGAGATGCGGCGGAAAGTTTCGGTGCCGGCCGGCTCTTTAATTAAAAAGGTAAGGCAAATAGGTATTACAACAATAACTACCGTAACTGCAAAAATAATAAGGCCCCATAAAGCCCATATTCTGCAAAAAATGTTTTTAAAAACTTTCATGTAGTTTAGTTATCAGTGCATCATCGCATCCGCTTTATAATATTCCTATAAAATGATGGCGTTTATTTTCTGTTCGTCCAATTCACCAACCGTGAATTGTTCAATCCAAATTATCAATTCCCAGTTTTATAAATTCGAAACATCAATTCCCACATTCGTCCAGTCCGTTAATCGTTTAAATCCAAATCATTAATTCTCATATTTGTTTAATCCATTAATCGTTCAAATCGTTAAATCCATGTTGTCAATCCCTAGTAATCAAGCGACCAGTTTATCGGATCTTTCCCTTGCTTCATCAAATAATTATTAGTTCTACTAAAATGCCTGCAACCAAAAAAACCCTTGTCTGCACTAAAGGGCGAAGGGTGGGCAGCTTTAAGAACCTGATGTTTTGTTTCATCAATCAACGACTGTTTATCCTGTGCAAATTTTCCCCATAATAGAAAAACAACCCCTTCTTTTTCTTCAGATATTTTAGTGATGACTGCATTAGTGAACTCCATCCATCCAATTTTCACATGACTCGCAGGTTCGTTAGCCCTAACTGTAAGTACGGCATTTAATAACATAACTCCCTGCTCAGCCCATTTTGTTAAGTCGCCGGTTTTAGGGATAGCCATCCCGATATCATTCAGCAGTTCTTTAAAAATATTAATAAGCGATGGGGGAGGATTAATACCCGCCTGAACAGAAAAACTCAATCCGTGAGCTTGACCCGAACCATGATAAGGGTCTTGTCCAAGAAGCACAACTTTAACTCTATCAAAGGGGGTTTTATTAAAAGCATTGAAGATGAGTGAGCCGGGTGGATAAATGGTTTTGCCTTGCGATTTTTCTACTTTGAGAAATGTAACCGCGTTTTGGAAATAAGGTTTTGAGAATTCTGCACTTAAAACTTCCTTCCAACCCGGTTCTATTTTCACATCCATAAAAACGATTTTCCGTTTGGATGCAAACTAATTAAAAATTACTTTTGCCACCGTTTAAAAAGGTTCGGTAGCTCAGTTGGATAGAGCAACTGCCTTCTAAGCAGTAGGTCATTGGTTCGAATCCAATCCGGATCACACAGTAACAGCAAGGGTTTCAGCACTTTTGGAACTTTTGCTTTTTTCTTTGGTTTAAACATGGTTTAAACATTTCTTCAAATATCTATCCTTAATTCGCTACGCACACATTTGAGAAAAGTTGAATGCTTTTTCACATTTGAAAAGTTTGAACTAAAATTCTATAAATTAAAGTTCCTATTATCGTAAACAAAAGCTATGATTCATTTCAAGGAATTCCTTATAAAACTTCAAACCTTAGATATACAGATTTCCTGAAGAGAAGTCGCAATCAACTGATCTTATAGCGGAAAAAGAACTATCAATAAATTAAATAACTCAAAGGAAAACATTCTGGAACCTCTTTTGGCTCCGGTTAAGCAAAACGATTACTTGCCATATCAGTTATCAAAAAAGAAACGAAAGAAAAAATCGAACAGGTTGCATTTGTAGTTGCTTGCTCACATATAGTTACCGTTGATTGTAATATTGAAGTGTAATTTTTTTATTTGGTTCACGTATCAGCAATCAATTGATTTTTTTATATTTAAGTTTCAACATTACTATTGCCGACTCCCAACCAAAACCCCGAACAACTTGCCCGCGATCTAATCGATCGGCTCTTACTTGCAAGTGGTT
>MWYU01000737.1 GCA_002050375.1 Chitinophagales bacterium 62-2 | reverse complement strand
AGTTCATGCAAAACAGGAGAATAGATAGACGGAATAATGGGAAGATGTAATCCTGTTTCAACCAGCTTTCCTTCAAGTATTAGTTTGGCTGCAATGCCAAGCGGCAGCCCAACTGTTTTAGCCATAGCTGTGCGTATGCCGTCTTCCCCTTTTACTATCAAGCTGCTTTTAAAGCTATGCAGCTCTCCGTTCAGTAAATATTCAATCTCATGCACCATCACAACCATATCTTTATCCGTCGGCTGTAAGGCTAATTTCTTTTCAAGGATAAATTGCAGTATTTCTGCTGCAGTACAATTACCCTTGTTTATTAATTCATCGCTATCCATACCTAAAAAGAAAAGTTGCTTAAGTGTAAGCGATGCTTCGTGCATTTTTATGGCAAGCGTTTCTGCTGCTTTGCCTTTTATATCTTCTGTACTAAGAGTGTTCAGGTCTCCTTTTTCATCAACCATCATTATAGTTCCACCGGCACTTTTTCCTTCGGCACTTATTTCACTTTCCGCTTCCATTAACTGAACTAAACTATCCATCAGTTCTTTTGCAAAACTCAACCGTGTGGTAAGCGTTTGGTTTAGCCACTCTGTAAAATTATTCTTCTCCAGGTGCGTTATAAAAAATTCACCAAGGGTCATACCGTTAGTTTCATACTTATAAGTTTCGTCGGTAAGTTTAAGGTCGACAATATTTTTCCAGCCAAAACAGAAATCGGGATGGCGTAAAGTGGTTCTTATGAAGGTATCCGCTTCCTCCAAACCATAAAGTGGAATATAACCAAGAGAGTCTCTGTTAGGGTAATATGCAAGCAGGATTTCCGGGTTGATGTTTACCATTTTCCCTGCGGTAAAAAGCTCTTCATATTGTACTGTTTTTTCCGTGCCGTTCTCTTTATAAACCGCACCGCCTTTTCCGGCAAGAATAATATTTTTAGGGTTCCAGCTTATTTTATAATGCCAGGGGTTATCATCACTTTCAGGAGCAACCAAACCGCCACAATGAGATTTAAAAGAGGTGATCGTTCCACCCATAGCTTTTATCCTGTCAATTAATTGCATAGCGCTCATATGATCTATTCCCGGATCGAGACCCATTTCGCATAAGAACAATATTCTTTTTGCAGCTATCTGATTTTTCAGCGCTTTAATCTTTTCGTCTACATATGAGGCGGTAAGCAGATGCTTGCCAAATCGCAAACAATCTAATGCTACCAAATAATGCAACGAAGGCGGCAGTAAGGAGATGACCACATCAGCAGCCTCAACTAAAGATTGCCTTTCAAATTCATTTTCCACATCGGTATGTTTGGCTTTTACAAAAGCATGGTCTCCAACTTTTGCCTGTACAGTTTGCAGATTTCCATCGGCAACGGTTACCTCGTAATTATTTACGGTTGCAAGGTTTTTAAGGTAATCAATAAGTACAGTGGCAGATTTGCCGGCGCCAAAAAGTAAAATGTGCTTCATCAGTAAGTAGGAATTAGGATATAGGAGATAGCTAACGATTTTCTACTTCAACAACCGCTATATCATCTTTTGTAAGGGTTTCATCTTTTTCTAACAATAGCAAAGAACTATTGAGCACTTTATGGCTGTTTAAAATTTTACTATTCTTTAATCACTTTCACTAATTGATAACCCATTCCTGTCTCAGGAAGATTGGCTAAAAAGGTTGTGTGTTTATTTGGAAGCTGTATTGTAATCACGTTACCGGTTTTTATTATGAAGGTACGAATTGAAGTGCCTTTTTCAAAACGCCGGCATTACTTGAGACTTGTTGCACAAAAATCTTTGTTCAAATTAATAAGAAACCATCTTGTAGTATAACTTTAACGCTTTGTTGTTTACTTCCCAAAAATACTTGCTGATGAATATTAATAGAAAAGTCCAGACCCTTGATGAATTTACCATTCAGCAGATGAGGGATTTTCCTGCAGCTACCGGTCAGTTAGCTTCGCTGTTTCGCGATATGGGTCTTGCAGCAAAAAGGGTGAATGTGGAAGTAAATAAGGCAGGCCTTGTTGACATTTTAGGAGATGCCGGAAGCGTGAATGTGCAGGGTGAAGATGTAAAAAAGCTGGACGTTTACGCAAACAACCAATTTATCGGCGTATTAAGGCATGGCATTAGCTGCGCTGGTGTTGGCAGCGAAGAGAATGACGACATTGTAGTTTTTGACGATGAAATAAGCAACAAAAGTAAATATGTACTGCTGATGGATCCTCTGGATGGGAGCGGTAATATTGATGTTAATGTTTCGATCGGTACTATATTCAGCATTTATAAGCGTGTGAGCGAATTAGGAAAGCCCTGTACAATAGACGATTTTTTGCAGCCGGGTAACAAACAGGTAGCTGCGGGCTACATTATCTACGGATCAAGCACAATGCTTGTGTACGCTACAAGCAGGGGTGTTAACGGGTTTACTTTAGATCAGGCCATTGGAGAATACACTTTAAGCCATCCTGATATTAGGTGTCCCGACAGCGGCAAGATTTATTCTGTTAATCATGGAAACTTTTTTCGGTATATGGAAGGGGTAAGAAAGTACATTAACATTTGCCAGCAAAAGCAAAAATCGGAGGGAGGGCCATACACCCAGCGATACATCGGAAGCATGGTTGCCGACGTACATCGTAATTTAATTAAGGGCGGCATTTTTATGTATCCGGGCACAATTGATAAACCAAAAGGGAAGTTAAGATTACTGTACGAATGTAACCCTTTGGCATTTATTGTTGAAGTTGCGGGCGGGAAAGCAACCAACGGGCAACAAAGAATTTTAGATGTTAAACCTACCGAACTTCATCAGCGCTCTCCGTTATTTATTGGCAGCAGTTCGATGATGAAAGAGTTGGAAACGTATATTTAAGCCTTCTACGTTTTGCGTTAAGCCTTTAGCGTTAAGCCTTATGCCTTAAAGATGAATAAAATAATAGAAGTACAAAACCTTGTAAAAAAGTACGGTGATTTTGAAGCGGTAAAGGGTATAAGCTTCGAAGTGAGCAAAGGTGAAATTTTTGGATTGCTCGGTCCCAATGGAGCAGGAAAAAGCACAACACTTGAAATCATTGAAACCCTGCGCCAAAAGACAAGCGGCAAAGTTTTAGTTGACGGAATAAATCTTGATGCGCAGCCAAACGAGATAAAAAAGATCATTGGCGTTCAACTGCAAACCTCCGGTTATTACCCCGGCCTTAACCTTAGCGAATTGATCGTTTTATTTGGGGGTTTATACAACCGTGATGTTAATGTGATGCAATTGCTCGAACTCGTGAACCTTAAAGATAAAGCCAAAGCTAAGTACAAGGAATTGAGCGGCGGGCAAAAGCAACGTTTTTCAATTGCAACTACTTTAATCAATCAACCTAAGATTATCTTCCTCGATGAACCAACTACAGGATTGGATCCTCAGGCAAGACATAACTTGTGGGCTTTGGTAAGAGACATTCGTCAAAAAGGTACAACGGTAATTATCACAACACATTATATGGACGAAGCTGAGGTGTTATGCGATCGTGTGGCGGTAATAGACAGTGGCAAAATTATTGCCATCGATTCTCCTGATAAACTTATTGATGACCTTATAGCTTCAGGTTTCGAACGAAAAAAAGAAGTGAAAGCTGCCACCCTCGAGGATGTTTTTATCCACCTTACCGGCAAATCCTTACGCGAAGAATAACTATTGTAAACCAATCAATCATTTATACCATTTATGAAAAAAGTGTTTTTATTTCCTTCTGTGTTAATGTTCGTGGCAACAACTATACATGCACAATCAAAAACCGCTAAACCAGCAGCAAAGCCTAAACCTGCAACTGCTGCTGTCAGTAGTTTAAGAACAACAAACGATAGTTTAAGTTATGCTTTCGGAGTTTCGTTAGGATCGTATTTAAAAAGTCAGGGTGTAGGCGCACCAAATTTTGCTTTGCTTAATAAAGCTATCGATCAAACCCTTAAAGGTCAAAAACCTTTATTAAGTCCTGAGGCCTCAAACCAATTAATGCATAGGCTGGCTGAAGTAAAAGCCCAAAAGACATCAGGCGTAGAAAAGCAAAAAGGAAAACAATATCTAGAGCAAAATAAAAAGAAGACAGGTATTACGGAAACGCCAAGCGGGTTACAATACGAAATACTTACCAAAGGAACAGGTGCCGTTCCAAAATCAACAGATACGGTGATGGCGCATTACCGTGGTACATTACTCGACGGCAAAGAGTTTGACAATTCTTATACACGTGGAGAACCGTTAACTATTCCTGTTACAGGCGTAATTCCGGGTTGGACAGAAGCTTTGCAATTGATGCCTGTTGGCAGCAAATGGAAACTATATATTCCTTCATCACTTGCTTACGGTGATTACGGTGCAGGCCAGGAAATTCCAGGTGGCTCTGCCCTTATTTTCGAAGTTGAATTAGTGGGCATCAAAAACCAAAAAGCAACGCAATAATATGTTAGCAACTGAAAACGATCCCCGTTATCCAATTGGAAAATATTTGGTTCAACCCTACTCCGAAGACCTGAAAAAAGAATGGCTGCGTGATATTAAGTTCTTGCCCAACGATTTGGAGTTAGCGCTCCAAAACCTTGACGAACACGAGTTGGATACGCCTTACCGCGAAGGAGGCTGGAGTATTAAGCAATTGGTGCATCATATTGCAGACAGCCATATGAATGCTTACATCAGGTTTAAGCTCGCGCTTACTGAAGATAATCCCACCATTAAAACTTACGAAGAAAAGGATTGGGCAAACCTGTATGATGTTTTCACTGTTCCGATAAATGTATCTGTTACTTTATTGCATGCTTTGCATCGGCGCTGGCATGCCACACTCGTAGAACTTAACGAAGGGCAATGGGAAAGAACTGTTTTTCATCCCGAGCATAAGAAACGGATTTCATTATGGGAACTGTTGGGCATGTACGCCTGGCACGGCAGGCATCATGTGGCGCACATCACTTCACTTAAAGCTCAAAAAGGTTGGAAGCATGAATAACGACAGCACGAAGTGGAAAACGCTTTCATCGGAATATTTATTTAACGACACCTGGCTAACTGCAAGAAAGGACAGGTGCGAAAGACCGAATGGTAAGATTGTTGATCCTTACTATGTTTTTGAATTTCCTACGTGGGTTACAGGCGTAGCAATAACTAATGACGGTAAAATAATTCTTGTAAAACAGTACCGTCATGCGTTAGGCGAAATATGTATAGAAACTCCCGGTGGTTGTGTAGATGCAACAGATTCAAATTTAGATGAAGCCATACAAAGAGAATTGCTCGAGGAAACAGGTTATGCTTTTGATACGGTTACTTACCTGGGACGGACATCTCCGAATCCGTCGACCAATAATAATTTAATGCACATGTATTTGTTGCAGGGCGGCAAAAAAGTTCAGGACCAAGACTTAGATCCCAACGAAGACATTGAAGTATTGCTTATAAGTTTTGAAGAATTGAAACAGTTGCTGGAGAGAAAGGAGATCGTACAGGCAATGCATGTGACGGCAATTTTTTATGCTTTGATGAAACTGGGAAAGATGAAGATTGAGATGTAGTTTATATCATTAGTAAAGAAGTAAACTTTGTTCCCATTATTTAAATATTCAACTAAAACAACTGAACCGATATTTTCATGGTCTCAGTATGCCCGCTTTATTCCCCGCGTCAGTTATGAAACCTGTGATAACCATAGAATATTGTCCTAAGTGCGGTTGGATGCTACGAGCAGCATACATGGCACAGGAACTCCTAACCACATTTTCAGATGAACTAAAAGGTGTAATGCTACAGCCGGCTGAAGTACCCGGGCGTTATACTATATTTCTTAATGACGAGATCATATTTGATAGAAAACGTGAAGGTCATTTTCCTGAAATAAAAGAACTCAAGCAGCTTGTAAGAGATTATGTTGCTCCCGAAAAAGCATTAGGGCATTCAGATAAAGATAACAGGAACACTAACACAACCCTTTAGTACCAGCAACAATGATCTCAGTTACAGAGGCTAAAGAACTTGTAGAAAAACACACAGGCCCTCTTTCACCTGTTGAACGCCCTTTGATGGAAGCGGCCGGCCTTGTACTTGCCCACGATGCTTATTCGAACTTTGATATTCCTGCATTTGAACAATCCGGTATGGATGGTTATGCTTTTCGCTACGATGATTGGGCGGGTAATCCACAACTATTGATAGAAGATGAGATACCGGCAGGCAGAACAGATAAAGTTCAATTAGGTTTAAACAAGGCCATGCGAATTTTTACAGGTGCGCCACTGCCTACTGGTGCAGACACTGTCATCATGCAGGAAAAAACATTAGTTAAAGGCAGCACTTTAGAAATAACTGATAACGAAATACAGAAAGGAACTAATGTTCGCCGGAATGGTTCCGAAATTTTAAAGGGCACTTTAGCATTGGCAAAAGGCTCTAAATTAACTCCCGGAGCTATTGGCTTTCTTGCCACCATTGGTAAAGACAGAGTTGCAGTTTATCCGGCACCTAAAATAAGCATTATTGTTACGGGTAAAGAAATTCAACAACCCGGTGCAGCGCTGCAACATGGACAAGTATATGAATGCAACTCATTCACTTTATGTGCAGCATTAAAACAACTTGGGATAACAAATGTTGAAGTTGAACACGCAGATGATGAACTGGCGCTGATACAACAAATGATAGCAAAGCATTTAGAGTTTTCGGATGTGCTTTTGATTACTGGTGGCGTAAGTGTTGGAGATTATGATTTTGTTACATCAGCTCTGCAGCAATGCGGAGTAGAGGAGGTATTTCATAAGATAAAGCAAAGGCCGGGAAAGCCTCTGTACTTCGGCAAAAAAAGAAATAAACTCCTTTTTGGTTTGCCTGGCAATCCTTCTTCGGTGCTTACCTGTTATTACGAATATGTATTACCTGCTCTTGAAAAAATGATGCAATTAGAAAGCGGTATAATTAAAACAAACCTGCGACTCGCTTCAAATCATTCAAAGAAGGCCGGCTTAACCCATTTTTTAAAAGGCCATTGCACACAAGAAAAGGTAACTATTCTTGGTGGACAGGAATCATATAAGTTGCAGTCATTCGCAACGGCTAATTGCTTTGTTTGCCTGCCTGAAGACACAGAAGAGTTTAAAAAAGATGAATTGGTGGAAGTTCATATTCTTCCCTCATAAAGCTGACATGGACACATTTATTATTTTTTACGTCTTATTGTTTATTGTGGCATTTCTATATGCTTCAGTTGGGCACGGTGGTGCCAGCGGTTACCTTGCCCTAATGGCCTTGTATGGTATTGCGCCTGATGTTATGAAACCCACTGCTCTGCTGCTTAACATCTTTGTGTCGCTTATCTCATTCATGCAATTTTATAAGGCCAGGCACTTCAACTGGAAAATATTTTTGCCGCTTGCATTGGCTTCGTTGCCACTTGCGTTTGCAGGGGGGTTGATGGTTATTTATGGAGATGTCTATAAAAAAATTTTAGGCGTTTTATTACTGTTGCCCGTTATCCGGTTTGCTTTCTTCTCAAATACTGATGTAACAGAAATGAAAAAGCCATCGGTAGTTTTAAGCGTTGTAATCGGAGGAACTATCGGATTGCTTTCAGGTATGATTGGCATTGGCGGTGGCATTATCTTATCACCTATATTGCTGCTTCTAAAGTGGACAAACCAAAAACAAACTGCTGCTATCAGCGCTTTATTCATCTTTATAAACTCCCTGGCGGGGTTAGGCGGACAATTAGTAAAAGGTATTGAATTCAACAGCAGTATGATTGGCTATGTAGCTGTCGCATTGGTAGGTGGTTTGTTAGGGTCATGGTTGGGTGCAAGTAAATTTAATCAGCCTGTGTTGCGAAAAATACTTGCTACTGTTTTGTTGATTGCAGCTATTAAGCTTATAACTATATAATTTGACTACTATTCTCTCCGTCTTCCCTAAATTCATTTCATGGGTTCTGTATTGCTCCATCATCTTAAATCCCTGGTAACAAAAAATGCTACCCGATAGAGCAGCATTCAATGTATCAGCATTTGAACATTTACGCTTTAAAACTGTATCCATCCCTATATTGCCTTTTTACAAATTGATTCGCTTCGTCAAAATTCGTCACCTTCATATTTTCAGCATCCCATAATATTTTCTTTCTTCCGGGAAATGATTTGCCTGCTGCATCCTTTAAATACCAACTGCGTAAGGCAAGGTTTGCAAAAAGCACAGTTTCTGTGAGTGGGCCGGCATAATCAAAATTAGAACTTGTTTTGCCTTTGCCAAATCCGGCTATACATGCATTTACCCACTGAGCATAATGGCCCTCCTGTCCTCCCGGCACCCGCTCAAATTTTTGGGGAACGTTTACATCTTTGGTTTTTGCTGTAGGCAGCAACGTTGGTTTCTCACCATAACATCCACACATCATTTTTCCCTTTGTGCCTTCTATAATAGCGCCACCATCTGCATTACCCATAGGTTCTTCCGCCCCAAGTTCTTCAGGACGTTCCGGTCTTATGTTGCCATCCATCCAGGTAAGTTTTACATCTGGCTTGCCGTTCTTGCCGGGGAATTTCATTTTTATAGAGGAAGCCGGCGGACAGCTTTCAGGATGAAATGCAGGAGTCCACATCTTCTCGTAAATATCGGCCACGCTACACTCAACTTCTGAAGGATAGCCCAGACCAACAACCTTAAAAGCAGGATCAATTATATGGCAACCCATGTCGCCTAATGCACCGGTACCAAAATCCCAGTAACCCCGCCAATTGAAAGGAACAAAAGCTGTGTGGTATTCGTGAAACTGGGTTGGCCCTAACCATAGATCCCAATCAAGTTCGGGCGGCACTTCGTCTTTAGTAGTTGGATAGCCGTTACCTTGCGGCCATACGGGACGGTTAGTCCAGCACCGAACAGTATGAGCATCTCCAATCAGTCCTGCACTATACCAATCCTGCATTGTACGAACACCGTCGCCTGAAGATCCCTGGTTACCCATTTGTGTTACCACTTTGTTACGCCTGGCTGCTTCAGTTAAAATCCGGGCTTCATAAATATCATGTGTTAACGGCTTTTGAACGTACACATGCTTGCCCATTTGCATAGCCATCAACGCGGGTACAGCATGCGCATGATCGGGAATAGAAACAGAAACAGCGTCTATGTTTTTCTTTTCCTTGTCAAGCATCTCCCTAAAGTCTTTGTAATAGCTGGCTTTCGGAAAAGCTTCGCGTGTTTTTTTAGACTGCCGGTCATCAACATCGCACATTGCAACAATATTTGCGTTGCCAGATTTAAAGAAATTAGCAATATCGCTCTGGCCCTTGCCTCCTGCGCCTATAGATCCGATATTTAATTTGTCGCTGGGTGCAACAAATCCCCTTCCCAAAACATGCCGGGGAACAATAAAAAAACCTGAAGCTGCCAAAGTTGTATTTCGAAGAAAGTTTCTCCGCGAAGGATTTTTTGATGGATTGTTATTCATAAAGCAATTTTTAAGGGTGACAAGATCGGGATGAATTTAATGTAATTAAGCAATTTTTATTGAATGTTTTTAAATTTCTATAAGAATAGTTGCTTTTAGAGCATTAGCAATAGGAGTATCTTTACACCGTTGAATGTTATTAAAAAATTCAGACTTAATGAAAGTAAGTGTATTGACCTTTGGAGAAGTTGCGGATATTGTAAATGCATCTTCATTTGATTTAAAAGATGTTGAGGACACTGATACTTTAAAGCAGCTACTGGAAGACAAATTTCCCCGGCTTAAAGAAACAAGATACGCGGTAGCAGTTGATAAAAAGATCGTAAATCAAAATGTTACTTTAGAAGATGCATCTATTGTAGCTTTATTACCACCTTTTTCCGGAGGATAACATGCAGGCACAAGATTACGAGAGATATAACAGGCAAATGATTTTGCCCCAGTTTGGTGAAGAAGGTCAGCACAAGTTATTGCAGGCAAAAGTACTTGTTGTTGGTGCAGGAGGCCTGGGCTGCCCCGTCTTGCAATATCTTACTGCCGCGGGTGTAGGTGAAATTGGAATAATAGACGATGATATAATTTCTTTATCAAATCTTCACCGCCAGGTTTTATATACTACAGATGATCTTAATAAATACAAAACGGAAGTTGCTGCCGATAAATTAAAGCGTTTAAATCCGTCCGTTACTTTTCATGTTTTTACTGAAAGACTTACCAACAGTAATGCAATAGACATTATTTCCCGTTTTGATATTGTTGCAGATGGTACTGATAATTTTGCTGCCCGTTATATTATTAATGATGCATGTGTATTATTGCAAAAACCTTTTGTGAATGCTGCAATTTCACGCTTTGAAGGGCAGGTCGCTGTATTCAATCTTCTTACTCCCTCCGGGCCTTCCGTTAATTATAGAGATTTGTTTCCTGCTCCTCCTACTCATGCACTTAATTGTGAAGAAGCCGGAGTGTTGGGTGTGTTGCCAGGTATTATTGGTAGCCTTCAGGCTAATGAAGTGATTAAAGTGATAACAGGTATAGGTCAGCCTTTAATTAATCGCCTGCTTACTTTTAATGCACTTAATAATAGTTTTTATCAACTCGATATTATACTTAATGAAGAAGGCCGCAAACTAATACCTGCAAACATCGCAGCATTTCTCGATATGGATTACGAAGTACTCTGTTCATCATCTTCACATCCTGAGATAGATATAACTGTTGATGAATTGAAAGAGCTGCAGCAAAAAGAAAAAGTAACAATACTTGATGTTAGAGAAATGAATGAAGTACCAACGATTGAAGAGGATCATCTTCGCATACCTTTACGATTATTGAAGAACAAGCCTCCAGCAGTAACTGCCAATACAATTGTTGCAGTATGCCACATGGGCATTAGAAGTGCAGAAGCAGTAAAAATCCTAAAGGAAATTTATGGTTCAGCAAAGAAGATTTATAACCTTAAGGGCGGAATTTTGAGTTGGCAAAAGTATCTCTATAAAAAACAGCAACATGCCTGATAAGAAACCAAAAGACATATTTATTGAAGGTCCGGTTAATCCCCAATTCATTTCAGACTCGATTGCTCAGCATAGCACAAAAACAAGTATTGGGGCACATAGCATTTTCCTCGGACAGGTACGAAATGATGTTATCAACGGGAACGAAGTTACCGCTATCGATTACACCGCTTACAGAGAAATGTGTCTTGAAAAAATGCAGGCAATACGGGAAGAAATATTTGCAAAGTATCCCTTAACCTGCATGCATATACATCATAGTTTAGGCAAAGTGAAAGCCGGAGAAATTAGTTTATTTGTTTTCACTTCCTCAGCGCATCGCAAGGCAGCGATTGATAGTTGTGAAGAAGTTGTAGAGCGCATAAAGGCAGAGCTTCCTGTTTGGGGCAAAGAGATTTTTGATGATAGTTCTTATCAATGGAAGAAGAATAACATTAATTAAAGACGTCTTTAAATTAGTATAAATATTTACATGCGTGAAGAGGCTTTAAAAAAGCAGATGAACAACTACCTGCCTTACCTAAATACTAAATAACAAAAGCATTATTAACAGTGGTGAATACTTTTTCTGTAGAACAAGTACAGGATTATTGCATCTTGCAGGAGGAGAACTGCAGCAAGGACTTAAAGAAGAAGTATTGAAATGCATAACAACTTAAAACATCTGTTATCCCGGTAAACTTTATACCTTCCGCGCAGAGAAGCAAATTATGATGAAAGCTTATCCAGGAGGAAACTATGTATAATATTATTCTCTTCATCAGAAGATACTTCAACTTTCTTTTCTTCGTAGTGTTGCAGATAATATCTCTTGTTTTGCTTGTTAAATTCAATCAAACTCACGAGGCCGCTTATGGTGCGGTAGCTAATGAAGTAACCGGGCTTGTAAATGTGCAGTATAATAAAGTTCAGTATTACTTCCATTTAAAAGAAACCAACCGAAAATTACAGGATGAAAATGCACGCCTTAGGAATTTGTTAGTTGCAAATTTCGAAAATGCTGACACTATCAAAATAGCTGTTACAGATAGTCTTGCAAAAGATACTTTAGGACATAGAAGAAAGTTTCTATGGTTGTCTGCAAAAGTGGTAAGCAATACTATTTCCTCCGAGTTAAACTTTCTCACCTTGCACCGCGGTGCTTTACAAGGCGTTAAAAAAGATATGGCAGTTATTGGGCCTGATGGGGTAGTTGGAATGGTGATAGATGTAAGTGAAAATTATAGCCGGGTTATGAGTGTGCTTAATAGAAATAGCCGGGTAAGCTCCATGTTGAAAAACGGAAGTGCCTCCGGAAGTGTTGAGTGGGATGGTCGTGATCCACGTTATCTCACCCTTAAAAATATACCCAAAAGTCTTAAAATTTCAAAAGGTGATTCTGTTATAACAAGTTATTATTCAGTCAATTTTCCTCCAAACATTATGGTGGGTACGGTGCATGATATAGCGGTAGACCCCGGCAGCAATTTCTTTACAATAAGGCTAAGAACAGCAACTAATTTTTATAGTATTCAATATGCATATATTGTAGAAAATCTTCAGTGGGAAGAACAACGCAGGCTGGAGGCTGGGCCTCTTAAAAACCCATGAGCCATATAGTAAGAAATACCATTCGGTTTATAATGTTTATCTTAATGCAGGTATATGTGCTTAACCAAATACCCCCTTTGCACCAGTTTGTTACCCCTTACCTGTATTTTTTATTTATATTATGGTTGCCCTTTACCATTTCAAGATTTGCCCTTTTGTTTGTTGCATTTCTATTCGGGCTATCGCTTGATTATTTTACGAGCACTCCCGGTCTTCATGCTGCACCATGTGTTTTGATTGCTTATTTACGGCCATTCTTGATTAATATTTTGATAGTACAAGAGGGAACCGAGCAGAATTACACTGAACCTTCTATAAAAAGTATGGGGTTTGCACCTTACGCTTTATATGTTTTCCTGTTAACCTTTATCCATCATTTTTATCTTGTGTTGATAGAATGGATAAGCTTTGGCAATTTTTTGTACTTTCTTGGAAAAGTTGCTGCAACCACAGGCATTAGTATACTGCTTATATTCATAACTGAACTGCTATTCTTTAGAAAGCAAAAGTTTAAAACAAATACTGCTTAGCTGCTTTCGGAAAACAGAAATAAAGTTTGTGATTGCAAGGGTGACGAAGTTTGCAGATATTTGAATCAATAACCTAAATCATGCTTACTGTAGTAACGAGTCCTTTTCCTGGGTTGATATCGCAACGGTTAAAATTAAGACAGGTATCGCCTGAAGATGCGAATGAAGTGTTCTTTTTACGATCAGATAAAAGAGTAATGGAGTTTTTAGACAGACAACCGGCAAAGTCAATTGAAGATGCACAGGAGTTTATAGAAAAATTGAAAGATCTCGAAGATAAGCAGGATGCCGTTACATGGGCGATTACCTTAAAAGAGGATGTAAAACTAATTGGAACCATTTGTTACTGGAACATTTTAAAGGAACATTACAGGGCTGAAATCGGTTATGTTCTTCATCCCGATTTTCAAGGTAAAGGGATTATGCACGAAGCTTTATTTACAGTTCTTGAATATGGTTTTAAAACGATGCATCTTCATTCAGTTGAAGCAAATGTTAACCCTAACAACCATGCATCTATAAAACTTTTAGAAAGGAACAATTTTAAGAGGGAAGGCTATTTTAGGGAGAATTATTACTTTAACGGTAAATTTTTAGACTCAGCAATTTATTCTCTTTTGGTGCCAGATTACAAGAAATAATATTTAATTCCACTTATTGTAAAAGGTCTTTTATACAAACAGTCCCGTGATTACTATCAAAGCACCGTGCAGAAATTAGCATACTAGCAAACACTGCTGCTTCAAAAGCTCATGTAATTTACTTATGCTTAAATACAGGAATCGTCTGATGCAACCCTTCGCCTATGAATCTCACGTATATTAGCCCATTTTGCAAAGCTGCACTTGTAGTAATTGTAAACCTATTCTTTCCAGCAGTTAATGCTTTTACAGTTTGTGCTATCTGTCTTCCTTCTGCATCAATAAACTGTATAACCAGGGTTTGTTCCTTAACGCTGACTATTTCTGCGGTTAAACCTCGAGACGCACTTATAACTAAAGGATATAATTTTACTACTTGTGTTTCCAAAGGATCATTCAGTCTTACTGAAAGTACACGTGAATACTTAAACGTTCCATCCTTATCAACTATTTTTAAACGGTAAAAGACAGGCCGGCCTGGATACAGTATAATGTTATCGGTAAAGCCATAAGCCTGAACAGAAGAAGCAGTTCCTGATGCTGCAACTGTACCTGCTACATTAAATAGTTGCCCATCAGTACTTCTTTCCACATTAAAATAACCGCTATTACTTTCTGACAATGTTTTCCAATTAAGGGTAACAGTATTTTTATTTAAAGTGGCAATAAAATCAGTAAGTTCTGCCGGAAGTGTTGATTGCATTACCGGTAGGTAAATAACGGGGCCAAGCGAAGGGTTGTCAGTTTGGTGGAAGATCCTTGTTTCCGTAATCGCTATATCAGTTGTACCCCAGTAGTTATTTTGCGCATAAATGGTATCAACACTATTATTGTATAAGTCAATATTTGGAGTGGCTGAATTGGTGTTATTGATGAACTGGTTTTTACCATCATCTGTGGTATCCGTATTGTTGATATTGCCAATATTAGGCCTCGATCGTCCCTGGATAGTGATACCCCACAAGTTCCACCGGATAAGGTTTCCTGTTACTGTAGAATTCTGCTGGCTTGTGGCGCTTCCTCCTGAATATGCTATTCCGCTTCCTCCTAAAATAGGATCCCCCTGAATATTGTTGCTGTCAATCTGGTTGTAACTGATCAAACTATTAATATTAGAACCACCGTTAAAAGTTATTCCATACCTGTTATTTTTTATAACGTTTCCGGTAATAATAACATTTGCATTGCCAAGCGGAAGAAAGCCTATGCCACCTGAATTTGAAGAGGCACGAAGCATCTGGTTATTCATTATCCGTACTGTATCATTTCCTGTAGCACCAAGGTTTATTTGCGGAACGTTCAGGTTTAGCGTATTATTTCCCCGGAACAAATTACCTATTATTCGTGGCGCATTTGCAATATTAGCTCCTCCCTGTATTGCCGCACGCATGTTATCAATAAACTGACAGTTCGTTATAATTGGACTTGATCTAAAAAGCGTTATTGCACTATTGCCAAAGATAGCAGTGGGCGTATTGTACCTGAATGTGCAGCTATCAATAGTAATGTTGCTGTCGCCGAGCCTTAGAGAAACTGCATATTCAAAGGTTAGTTTTCTTAAAACGGTTGCGTTGCTTGAGTCAATGCGCACGCCAAAATATCCTGCAGTTGTATCCATTGCAGTAAACGTAACACCTGTTGGCGGATTGATGATTAAAGTACCGTTTACATCAAGGTAGGTATTAACAGCAAACTTAACAATGGCATTCGAAGTTATAAAGAGCGTATCCTTAGCACTAATAAATACTGTATCGTTTACATTATATGTTCCCGAAGTAAGGGTTACATCTCCGCCGGAATTAGTTACGAGGTTATCTAAAGTCCATCTAACGCCGGTGCCTGGAGTAAAATAATTTCCGAAAGAAGCAGATACAAAAATAAAAGAGGATAACAATAAGTAGAATGACTTCATAGATTAATAATATTAAGTTTACATAGAGATGCGGTCGCAAATATATTGTAACTGATATAGAATATATTTGAGAAGTAGTAACATCTGTTGGAGCAAGGCTCCATTCAACAATCTATTACCGTCCTGGCCCTAAGTACATAATAATTATAATCTGCAAAAGTTAATATTATGCGTAACTACTTTTCAAAGAACCTTTCATTACTTATAGTATGTTTATTGCTTATCATTCAAACTATGTTTACTGCAAATGCACAAATAAACAATGCACCGCTACGCTTAGCTGTAGCAGGAATAACACATGGACATGTGCCATGGATTTTAGGCAGAAAAGATAAAACAGATATCACGTTGGCGGGCGTTTACGAACCCAACACAGAACTGGCACAACGTTATGCAAAAAGATATAACCTTAATGCTGATTTATTTTATTCGGATTTAAATAAGATGCTTGATGCTGTAAAGCCTGAAGCGGTGGTCGCGTTTGGCTCTATATACGAACACATGGCTGCTATAGAAGCATGTGCGCCAAGAGGCATACATGTAATGGTTGAGAAACCTTTGGCAACCAACAACGCGCATGCAAAAAGAATGGAGCAACTTGCAAAAAAATACAACATTCATTTGCTTACCAATTATGAAACTTCCTGGTATCCTACAACCGCAAAAACATACCAGTTAGTAAACGACAGCAATAATATTGGCAGCATTAAAAAAGTGGTAATACATGATGGCCACCAGGGGCCTAAAGAAATTGGCGTAAATAAAGAATTTTTTGATTGGCTTACCGATCCGGTTCAAAACGGGGGAGGAGCTTTGATTGACTTTGGTTGTTACGGAGCAAACTTAATGACATATTTAATGAAAGGTGAAGAGCCACTTTCTGTAACTGCAGTAACCCAACATTTTAAACCTGCTATTTACCCAAAGGTTGATGATGAAGCAACGATTATTGTTACCTATCCAACTGCCCAATGCATTATACAGGCCTCATGGAACTGGCCTTTTAGCAGAAAGGATATGGAAGTATATGGTGAAACAGGTTATATAGTTGCAGCAAATAATACAACGATGCGTTTAAGAAATGCTGCAACCAAGGTTGAGCAAACACAACAGGTAACATCAAAAGATGTAGCAGTTTATGAAGACCCATTTGCTTACTTCGCCAATGTTGTAAGAGGCAAAATAAAGGTTGAAAAAAACGGGCTTTATTCCTTAGAAACGAACCTAACGGTCGTAAAGATTTTAGATGCCGCAAGGGAGTCGGCTAAGACCGGTAAAACAATACTTTTGAAAAAGTAACTTTTAATTCTATTCATCCATTCGTTTTAAGGTATCCATACTAAGGGGGCAGGCAAGCTTCTTAGTAAACCTGTAAATAGGCTTTGTCTTACATTTGCCGCTTAAATAAATGTAATGGCAAAAATTGGAATTAATATAGCAACTGGTAGTTTGCAAAAAGAGGAGATGATTGTAGGTATTGATCTTGGAACTACAAACAGCCTGGTGGCAATTATTCACCCTGAAACGAGGCAACCTGTAGCTTTAAGAGAACATAATAGCAGCAGCCTTGTGCCAAGCGTTATCTATTTTAATGAATTTGGAAATGTAACCATAGGAGAGGAGGCGAAACAATACCTTATAACCGAACCTCATAATACTATATTTAGCGCCAAGCGTTTAATGGGCAAAAGCTATAACGATATAAAAGCAAATGCTTCTTTTTTTACTTTTAAAATAATCGACGACAATACTGAAAGCCTGGTAAAAGTGCAGGTCGGAGACAAATTTTATTCTCCTGTTGATATGTCATCCTTCATTTTAAAAGAGTTGAAACAACGGGCGGAACATATTCTTAAAACGCCGGTTACAAAAGCTGTTATCACTGTTCCCGCCTACTTCAACGATGCACAGCGACAGGCAACCCGCGATGCCGGAAAACTTGCCGGCCTGGATGTTCTCAGAATTATTAATGAGCCTACAGCGGCAAGTCTCGCTTACGGTTTAGGCCTGCATAAAGAGGAGATCACTACCATTGCCGTTTACGATTTAGGCGGCGGCACTTTCGATATTTCAATACTGCAAATAACCAACGGAATATTTGAAGTGTTAAGTACAAACGGCGACACGTATTTAGGCGGCGATGATTTTGACCGTGCTATTGTAAAACATTGGTTGCAGCAAGTTAGCATGAGCGAAGAAGATATGTTTGCAAATAAAGAGTTGTCGCAAACATTACGGTTAAAGGCAGAAGAGGCTAAGAAACATCTAAGCAGCAACGAGACCTTTGAAGCCGAAGTAAATGGGGATAAACTGCAAATTAGTAAAGTTGAATTTGAACAACTTATAGAACCATTTATTGAAAAGACTCTCCAGAGTTGCCGCCATGCAATTAAAGACTCTAAAATTACGGTTCAGGAAATTGATACCATAGTAATGGTTGGCGGAAGCACAAGAGTGCCTGCCGTAAAAGATGCGGTAAGCAAATTGTTTGGAAGGCCTGTAAACGATAGTGTTAATCCGGATGAGGTAGTTGCTTTAGGCGCAGCGGTGCAGGCCGATATTTTAGCAGGAAATAATAAAGAATTCTTATTGCTTGATATTACTCCCTTAAGTCTTGGCATAGAAACCATGGGAGGTTTGATGGATGTACTCATTCCAAGAAATTCAAAAATTCCAACAAAGGTTGCAAGGCAGTATACAACCCAAAAGGACGGGCAAAGCGGTATGCGCATAAGTGTGTACCAGGGCGAAAGAGATTTAGTTCAGGATAACCGCAAGCTTGCTGAATTCAATTTGTCTGGTATTCCCGGTATGCCTGCCGGTCTTCCGAAAATTGAGGTGTCCTTTTTAATTAATGCCGATGGAATCCTCGTAGTGAAAGCAAAAGAGTTGCGAAGCGGCGTTGAGCAAAGTATTGAAGTAAAGCCGCAATATGGATTGAGTGATGCTGAGGTGGAAAATATGTTGCTCGATAGTATTACTCATGCGAAAGATGATATTGCAAAAAGAGCCTTGGTTGAAGCAAGAACTGAAGGCGAACAATTGCTTGAAACTACGGAGAAGTTCTTAACAAAGAATGCTTCCTTACTTACGCAAGAGGAAATAATTACCACGGCAGAAGCGATGCAGGCATTGCAATTAGCATTAACAATGGAAGACAAAGACCTGGTACATAAGAAAGTTGAAGAGCTAAATGATATTAGCCGTCCCTATGCCGAACGGGTAATGGACGAAGCAGTAAGTTCGGCAATGAAAGGGCGTACGATAGAACAGGCAGGTTGAGAATATGTATTCATTATTGTAATGCGATGGAACGACGAAGAAGCAATCCTTAGCGTGTAAAACAGGTTGATGAGTCTGGATGGATTGCTTTGTTAAGCTACGCAAGACTTACAATGACGATGCTTACAAAGATGTCATCCGTGCTTTTTATTTTATATTTTCACTTCATATGTTGTCCTCCAAAAATCCAAACCTTTGGTATGTTATTATATTTAGCATAGCCATTGCTTTTGGATTTTACTTTTATAATCCTTTGCCCTTATACTTCCTTAACGATGATTTTATTCATATTCCGTTAAGCAGCCGGGGAATTTTATTTCAACGAAACTCTTTAAGACCGTTAGGCGATCTTTCATTGCACTTGGATTACCTGCTTTGGCAAAAGAATGCATGGGGTTACCATATTACCAATCTTCTATTGCATGTAGTAAATAGTGTGTTTGTTTTCTTCCTTTCAAATCAATTGCTTAAAAAGTATAGCGCTGCCAAAAATAATTTACAGAGCACTGCCGCTGCTGTTTTGTTTTTTATATATGCCTTTCACAGCGAAGGTGTTTTTTGGATCATTGGCCGATCTGCAAGTCTGGGTGCTTTGTTTTGTCTTCCGGCACTTATCTTTTACCTGAAGAGAAGTGAGAAAATTATTTATTTTATCCTGTCTCTTTTGTTTTTTATTGCCGGACTATTTGCCTATGAATCAATTTGGATATTTCCTTTAATTGCCACTTGTATAAGCATTTCAGACATAAGAAAATTTAAAAGAAGACCTGGAACAGAAATACTTTTTATTAGCATTATTAGCGTCTTATTTATTGTTCATCTCATATTAAAAAAACAATTATTGGGCAAGTTTGCTGGCGAATACGAGGCAACTGCATTCATGAATTTTGATGCGATAGGTCTTGCAAGTAATGCGCTTAAGTTGTTTATAAGATGTTTTGTTCCGCCAATCCTCAATCCTATTTACTTCACGTTTTTAGGTGCTATTTTATTTTTAATGTTCTTATTTATTTTTTTTCTGCTTCGAAAAAGGATTAAGACATTAGCTGTTACGTACACTGCTTTTATTTTTCTGCTTATTTCGTTTTTGCCGTATTTATCGCTCGGTATCAACACACATACAGTGGAAGGTGAGCGGTTCGAATATCTTCCATCCGCTTTTGCTTCACTTCTTTTAGTGCAGGTGATTTTTGTAATCACTTCAAATAGAATTTATCAGCTAATCCTTCTTTCATCACTCCTTGCTTATCATGCTATTCACTTAAACTTCTCAAATTCTTATTATACTACTGCAAGTTTCATATCAGAAAAAACATTCGAACAGATTAATCAGTTAGACAATAAAAAAAGACTTTTTATAGATAGCCTTCCTATAGAATATAAAGGTGCACTTATTTTCCGTTCAGGGTTTGATGAAGGAGTTCAATGGTTAAAAGAACCAATTTCAGTTGACAGTGTTTTTATTCTTACTACTAAAGGAAATAACAGCGACTGGAAAAATGATTTTAAAATTGACAGCCTAAAATTGATTAAGGTTCCTGAAACTGATAGCATTCTTTTAAAAAACCCTAATAGTGCAGTTAATTATAAACAAAAGCGCTTTAAGCAGATAAACTTTAACATTGAAACAGATGCCTGGTTCGTTTATTTGAACAACGCCATGCAAATAAAAAAATAGCGCTTGTTTAGTTTGTCATCATTCCTGCTTTTTAATGACGGTAATAGTATCTAATCTATAGTATTCTTTTAAAATATTAAGGTTATAGTCTGTTGCCAGGTCATCAAAGAGAAATAAATGTTCAGGCTTTTTTGTAATTAACTCTTCAACCTGCTTCCTTGCTCCCGTAGGGAAATAATGTTTCATTTGCTGTTGTAAAGAAGTATCATAATTGTAAAGAACTGCTTTCTTATTTAGGCGTTTTGATGCCTCTGAAAGTTCTTCTTCTCTCACAGTCATCACTTTATCAAAAAAGTATCCTGAAACTATGCTTTGCAACGTTGAAAAAAAAAGTCTGTTGCATAAAATTGTTAACGCAATCCCTGCTATTAAAAAGTAGATCGTTGCCTGGGGCAGTATTGCTTTATTACTATAAATCGCACCGAATATTATTAGCAAGACAGCAATTAATAAAAGAGTAAAAAAAATAATACTGTTAGTAGCTCTTTCAGGAAGTGAGCCGTTTGATAGATATATTAAAGGCAGATAATTTATCGTTACCACCACTACAAGTGCTATCAATAACCACTTCCTGTATTTAAAGAAAAATGCCAACACCGGAGAGCCTGAAAGATCTAAGCGGTTACTTATTATTTGAGATTGTAAAAAAATGAAGAACGCACACAGCCAAAAAAGAGGTTCTTTCAAAATATTCCAGAAGGTGTAAAGAGTTCTTGCAAAAGCAACCCCCCCTGCTTTTAGTAATCCTGCCGCGGGAATTTCTGCTGCTCTTTCTGTTGAACCTGGGGATATGGCTAATATGGTAAAACTAACCAGATATATAATGAAGTATATGCAGATTGCTCTTTTTTGTTTAGGATAAAATTTAAAGATTATAAAACCGGCAATCAAAACAAAAGCACCCAGGGAAAGAGCAATTATTTCATTAGCTCCGTTAATGGCTATTATGCAAAAAATAGTAGCCATACTATATAAAAGTTTTTGGGAGAAAGATGCAGCATATGCCGTTCTTATTGAAAAACCAATGCCTGCAAAAAATAAAGCAACCGGTAATTGGTAGCTAATTGCACTGCTGAACCAGAAGAGCGCCGTAGCTACTTCAGCATAGCTGCAGAATAATATTACAATATAAATACCTGCAGCAATTATTACCTGAACCCGGGTGTAATAAGTTTTTAGTAAAAACTTATTTATTGATGATAATAAAATGTAAACACCCAGCAGCGATAACACAATAAGGAAAAGGCAATGAAAATAATAATATTTGAATAAAAAGTTATTTGCTGATAATATGGAAGCAAAGAAATTCGAGAAGTACCGGCCACTCCAGGTGAAGTATGTATGGTGCTGGTAGTTCCAAAATCCTTCATCTCTTATTTTGGCTCCTAATATAAAATCGTCTGCACTGGGATGATTGAAAAATGAAAGAATGATAAAAGGAGTAAAAAATGTAATCAAGCTAACAAATAAAAAGAAGTAGACTTTCTGATCTCTCTTTGAAAGCTTATTCATTATATGATCGAATTGTTTTTGAGGGATTGCAGTCTGTTGATGTATTTCCCAATTATATCAAACTCTATATTAACAATGCTATCTTCTTTAACCTGGTGGATATTAGTATGGTTGAATGTGAAAGGAATGATAGCTACGGTGAAGGTATTTTCGGTAACATTAAAAATAGTAAGGCTAATGCCGTTAAGGCTGATTGACCCCTTTTCTATAACAAGCGAACCAAATTTTGGATCGAATTGAAAAGTATATTCCCAGCTGCCGTTAAGATCGTTTTTGTTTATGCAAGTTGCAGTCGAGTCCACATGTCCCTGTACAATATGACCATCGAGACGGGCGTTCATTGCCAAGCATCTTTCAAGATTTACAAGCGTGTCCGGATGCCAAGTGGTAAGATTTGTTTTGCTAAGCGTTTCTCTAATAGCAGTTACCCGATGTAAATTTTCTTTTACTTCATCCACAGTAAGGCAAACGCCGTTGTGCGATACACTTTGATCAATTTTTAAATCTGCCCAAATGTTTGACCGTATCCAAAAGGTTGTATTACTTCCTTGTCTATCAATTGTTTCCACTGATCCTAAAGCTTCTATTATGCCGGTAAACATAAGTGCAAGTTAAATCGCCACAACAATTAAAATATAATATTTGGAATTTTACAACCTTCTTTTATCTTTGCACTCCTTATTTCACTAAAGGAGATATCTATATGCTTATAATTGACTCGAAGGATTGCGAAAACATAGACAAAGCGCTTAAGAAGTATAAAAAGAAATTTGAGAAATCAAAAGTTCTTTTACAGTTAAGAGCACGACAGTCTTATATGAAACCTTCAGTAGAACGGCGGACTCAGGTGTTGAAAGCGGTGTATCGTCAGAAAATGGCAAATGGCGAATTCGAAGATTAATCCGACGTTATTTTAAATATATAACTGGTAGTTGTAAGGTGTTAACTTTATGCTACCAGTTTTTTTATGCTTGAAACTACCTATCCTCAAATTCGATCTTTTCTGCAATATCTGCAATACGAAAAAAGATATTCTCAGCATACAATTATTTCGTATCAAACCGATCTGGAGCAGTTTTTTACTTATCTTATGAGTCAATACGACTCTCCGCCGATTACTGAAGTTACTGCGCGTTATATTCGCAGTTGGTTAGCGGAAATGCGAAATGAAAAGATGACCCCAAAGTCGTTAAACAGAAAAATATCCTCTCTCCGTTCATTCTTTAAATACCAATTAAAACTTGGGTTAATAAAGGTAACGCCACTTACGACAATCAAAGCACCAAAAATTGGTAAAAGGTTACCCTCTTTTGTAGGTGAAAAAGACATGCAAACCTTAAAGGATTATGTTGAATTTCCAGATACATGGAAGGGGCGGACAGACAAATTATTAATCGGAATATTTTATGCGACGGGCATGCGTTTAAGTGAGTTGATTGGTTTAAAAATTTCGCAGGTAGACATAGAAAACAAACAGGTTAAAGTGCTTGGTAAAGGAAATAAAGAAAGAATAATTCCGGTTTCTAAAGAATTGATTTTGCAGTTAAAAGAATATTGTAAAGGCAGGCAACAATTGCCGGTTGAAAACTCGTCAGATCAAGTGTTTGTTAACGAAAAAGGCAAGGCGCTCTATCCTAAATATGTTTACAATGTTGTAAAGGCCAATCTTTCGCTGGTTACCACTTTGCAGAAGAAAAGTCCGCATGTACTTCGTCACACCTTTGCTACCCATTTAACCAATAATGGTGCTGACCTTAATGCTGTTAAAGAACTTCTTGGCCACAGCAGCCTTGCCGCAACACAAGTTTATACACATAATACCATCGACAGGCTTAAAGACATTCACAAAAAAGCTCATCCAAAATCATAATACGTTCTGTAACTCTATAGTATTCTAATCAAAATTCTAAAAGTATTTCTTTATTAATTTAAGGTAGGTAATGATGTAAGTAAAACTATAGTCGGTATATAAACATGTTAAGGAAAAAGTTATAAAAAGATGTAACTAAAAAGCAGATTTATCCCTTCATTATTATACCTTGTGAATTGAAAAGTAAAAGCATATGTAAAAGCTTTACTTCGAGAAAAAGATCTTTATTTATTCACAAAAAACAGCTACGTTATGGACTTAAAAATTCAAACTGTGCATTTTAATGCAGATGAAAAACTGGTAGAGTATATTACAAAAAAAGTAGACAAGCTTAATACCTTTCATGACCGAATAACGAAAGTTGATGTGTTTTTAAAACTTGATAATGTAGTTCATACCATAAAAGATAAAGTAGTAGAACTTAGGGTTCATGTTCCCCGTCATGATTTTTTTGTAAAAGCATCCTCCAAATCATTTGAAGAGTCTTTTGAGAATGCGCTTGTATCGATGATAAATCAAATAAAACGACAAAAAGATCGACAGGCTGCTTAAGGGAGCACCACACTAAATTTTAAGGCCTTATGGGCCTTTTTTCATTACAACTTATATCTATAAATACTCGCCCTTTTTAACTCCCGTTACATACATTAAAAAACCCACCAGTTTTGCCTGGTGGGTTTACAACAAGTATTTAATACTTACCGTGCAATGTTTACTGCTCTTTTCTCCCTGATGACAGTTACTTTAATTTGTCCGGGATAGGTCATATC
>MWYU01000389.1 GCA_002050375.1 Chitinophagales bacterium 62-2 | reverse complement strand
CTATAACACAGGACAGTATAGACATTTTGAAGGCTAAAGGAATGGAGGAAAGAAATACCACCGCTGATAACAGGGGAGCCGATATTTTTCATTTTAATGCCATTAAATATAATCCTGACCTGGATCAGATTGTTTTTAGTTCCCCAAATTTGAATGAAATATTTATTATAGACCACAGCACAACTACTAAAGAGGCAGCATCTCACAAAGGCGGCCGGTGGGGAAAAGGCGGAGATTTTCTTTACCGTTGGGGCAATCCTCAAAACTATCAGAGGGGTGATTCAACTAATCGAAAATTGTTTGGACAGCATGATGTTAGATGGATTGAGAAAGGAAAGCCGGGAGCAGGAAATTTAACGGTATTCAACAATCATCCTCCAGGAGAAATAGATTGGAGTACAATGGGCAATGATGTACATAATTACTCTGCAGTATATGAAATCGCTCTTCCTGCAGGTAAAGACGGCAGGTATATTATAGAAAAGGACAAAGCATTTGGCCCTGAAAAACCGGCATGGGCTTATGTTGCTCCGGATAGTGTTTCATTTTGGAGTAGTTTCATTTCAGGCGCACACCGGATGAATAATGGCAACACCTTTATCAATGAAGGAGCAAGAGGACGTTTTTTTGAGGTTACTCCTGATCGTAAAATTGTGTGGGAATATTTAAACCCTTATCATGGTGATATTCATAAACCAAATGGTGACCCTGTTTCTCCGATACCTTTTGCCTATTGGGGGTTCCGCTCTACTTTCATACCTGCAAATCACCCGGCAATAGCAAATAAGAAACTGGAACCATTGAATCCACAACCAAGACCATTTTTTTTGCCACCATCGCAAGGTGATAAAAAATAATAGATTCTAATCAGCAAAAAAATCACTGGTCTAAATGCAGCAAGGTAATAGAACCCTAATGAACTTGTACTGCTTAAAGGTGTAATAATAAATCTTCATCCAACATGAATAAAACGTTCCTGCTTCTCGCTCTGTTCGTAAATATATCGATAGTGTCTTTTTCTCAAATCAAGGCCGACACCAAAGACACTTCAAATAAAAAACCACCTGCCCCAAAAGACAGGAATATGTTTGGACAAGGAATTCCACGTGGTTTAACCATCCACTCTGATGGGCTAACCGAAGGTTATGTAATGTTTGCGGTTCCTAATTCTGCTTCAATTTATCTTGTCAACCGTAAGGGTGAAGTAGTTCACGAATGGAAAGGAAATTATGGCGGTCCCGAAGCCTCTGCTTATCTAAATGACGACGGATCGCTGACACGAAATGCTGAAGATCCTGATTTTCCTGTATTTGCAGGCGGTGGAGAAGCCGGCAGATTACAAAAAATTAGTTGGAATAATAAAATACTATGGGACTTCGAATATGCCAATGAAGAAGCTCACGCGCATCATGATTTAGCAGTTATGCCTAATGGAAATATTCTTGCCATTGCATGGGAGGCAAAGGCAGCAAATGAAGTTTTGGCAGCAGGCAGAAAACCGGCATTGATACCTAAAGCCGGTCTATGGCCCGATAAAATTGTTGAAATAGAACCACAAGGCGAGCGAGGTGGTAAAATTGTTTGGGAATGGCATGTCTGGGATCATTTAATTCAGGATTATGACTCTAAGAAAGCGAATTATGGCAACCCGGCAGACCACCCCGAATTATTAGATTTAAATGTAGGTAACAATTTACCTCCTCTCATTTCGCAGGACAGTCTCGACATATTGAAAAGACAGGATAGAGCGAGGAGAAATGAAACACCGGAAAACAGGGGATCGGATGTTTATCATTTTAATGCGATCAAGTACAATGCTGAACTGGATCAGATTGCTTTTAGCTCACCTAATTTGAGTGAAATATTCATTATAGATCACAGCACAACTACGAAGGAAGCATCGGGTCATAAGGGAGGCCGCTGGGGCAAAGGAGGAGATTTTTTATATCGCTGGGGAAATCCAAAAAACTATCGCCGGGGCGATTCTTCCAGTCGGAAGTTATTTAATCAGCATGACATTCGATGGATTGAGGCAGGGCATCCTGGGGCAGGTAATCTAACAATATTTAATAATAATGTCGCCAGCCCTAAAAGAATGAGTTATTCTGCCATCTATGAAATAGCTCCTCCTACTGATGCAAAAGGCAACTATCTTATAGAAAAAGGTAAAACATTTAGCCCGGAAAAACCTGTATGGACTTATATAGCCCCTGACACTATTTCCTTTTGGAGCAGTTTCATTTCAGGGGCGCATCGAATGAAGAATGGCAATACATTTATTAACGAAGGAGCCAAAGGCCGGTTTTTTGAGGTTAACAAAGAAGGTAAAACGGTTTGGGAATATTTAAATCCCTATCGGGGTGAAGTACGCAAACCAAACGGTGATCCAATTCCTGCAATGCCGCTGACCTTTAGTGTGTTTCGGGCTACATTTATCGAGGCAGACCATCCGGGGTTAGCAAACCGGAAACTGGAACCAATCAATCCACAACCCAAAGTATTTGTTATGCCCGCACTACCACCAGGTGATAAAAAATAAAGGATACCATTAGCAAAAATATGAACTAAAGAAAACTGGTGAACAACCTGCAAAGTTTTATTGATGCTGCAAATTCTCATCAAATGTTTACTTCAAAAAAAGTTTTCCTTTTAAAAGTTTAATTATTGTTCAAGTGCCAAGTGCATCAATCTACTTCCCCTTAAGCGTCAAAGGCTTCCATTCTAATACCTGTACCATTTGTGGTGCAACATTAGCCTTGCCTTCTGCGTCTACCTGTTCAACTTTCTGAATAAACAGATGTAAGATGTGTTTGTCTTTCCATAATTCAGTATCGTAAGATGGCTCCCACGAATTGACTGAAGTGGCCGTAAGATCGATCACTTTCCAGTTGCCTTTGCTTATGTCAGTGGTTATTGCCGCAGATGCTTTACTACCCCGTTCAACATCTCTAAAAATGAGGGCAGCAGATAGAGACTGTCCACTTTGCCAGGCTATAATTTGAGGCCTCGAAACAGGAATGGCTTTAGTACCGCCACCACTTAAACTAAAAGGTGTTTTACGAAAACGCAGGTTCTCACTTTTCCACTGCACTCCGTATTTATAGATAACCCGGTATTGCGGAACAGACGAACCGGAATCTCTCCAATAGGTTGCAATATAAGGATGACCTGCCGCATCAGCAACCATTGAAGTTTGATTAATAAGTTCAGATTGTGGAGGAACTTTGAACGCATATTCTGCCGTTGAGGCTGTAACAGGTATTTGATATTTTTCTCCTGTAGATTTTTCCCATGTTATACCACCATCGTTTGAACGGGCATAACATACATCGTGATTGCTGGCAACATCAGGTGTTTCGCGCCACACCCACGATAAATGTATCGTTCCTTTAACATCAACACAAGCCTGCCAGTACGCATTCCTCTCACCCTCGCCATCTATTAAATTACTGTGCAGTTGTGTCCATTGTTTTGCAGCAATGTTGTAGCTGTTAAGAACAAGGTTACCCTGGCCAGAACCACCGTCGCGATAGAAGAACAAAAGGTTTCCACCGGGCATTTTGTAGAATTCGGGGTAGGTTACCTTGTTTTCCACTTTGCCTGTCATCGGCATTTTATCTGTCAGTTCAAGCGATCCTGGTTTTATGCTTCTGCAATAACGCAAAGGATTATTATGATGATCCCATGCAAGATGCAAATAACCGTCACCGTCAACCATTAGACTGATCATGTTATGTGCATCGGAAGTATTGCCCTGGTATTTGGTCTGCTGCAGTTGCCACTGCTTGCCGCCCAACTTTCTCTTGCCTAACACTACATACCTGTCATTATTATAAAAAGCAATGTACTGGGTGTCTTTAAAACTAACTAAAGAGTTCTTTCGAAAAACCACAGCATTTATCGAGTTATTTGCCCAACCCTCAGCTACCGGTGTAACTGTAATTTTTGATGGAACGCTTACTTGTGCCTGTAAAGTAAGGTGTGATGCAATCAATATAACTGCGACAACTTTTATCACAACACTATTTAATTCAATAACCATTAATTGTAATTTTTTATTTGCCATCATGCACTTTCATCTTCAGCGTAATTGTAAAACAACACTTTGTCCTGCATATCCTTCTGTTGGTAAATCAACAACTATAGTACTTACCTTACTTTCTTTATTCCAGTTAGATTTCCAATTATTACCAGAGGCTTCTACCGCGGCATTTACTTTTAACTGCAATGATTTTAATTTATGGGTCGGGTCTGATACTGCTATCTTTTCTATTCCCTTACTTCCCGTTTTAATCATAACAATACAAGGGCTTTCTGCTGTTAAGGTTAGATTACCATTTATTTTTATTGTTCCCGGAGTGTAGAAAACAGCCTCTGTTAGGTTTAAAGCCTTGTTTTGAACAGCTTGCACTTCGTTCTTATTTGCCAGGATTTCAATTCCTGAGTTAGTCAAATATTGGTTTGCAGCAGCCGGAGTTATTCCGGGAACCACCATATATGCATAACTGGCAGAAGCAGGCTTTTGGCCATGATTTAACCACAAAGTAAAAAGGTCCTTCTTTACGGTCTCGGTAGTTGCAGAAGCCTGGTGAGTTATTTCGCGCCAGTTACCTGTGGCAGTTGCGTTGCTAACATTTACTGATACCGGATTAGGGAAAAGGTAAGCAACGCTATCATGCATAACCCACGAAACCCCTTTTAAATCATGTTGCCCTTTGCCGAGTGTTTTTAATGCACCCCCCGTTTTTACAACAACATCTTTTGTTAGTAAACACTGATTAATCGTAGTGGCAACAGGGTAATCAGCTTCTGAAGTTATGCCGGTGCCCAAACAAACATATTCCCGATCAAAGAAAAACCAGGATTTGCGGGCTTTCAAAGGATCGTGAACGCTTTTAAAGTCGAAAGCAGCAGCACCAAATTGTCCGTCGCTAACAGCTCCTGCAAAATCACTCTTTCCCTTTTTTGCAATTTCTTTAAAATGAGGAAGAGAAGGTTTTTGAACTACAGTTGTTCCCGGTATTTTCTGCCAATCCCACACCGGAAAAACCCCAACATATTCTTTACCTGTGCGCGAAATGAAGTTGGCGCCGTCAGCAACATGATGGTTTTTCAATCCTTCCTCATTATAAGGCTCTTCCATGTTGTTCTGCCTTGACGAGTGCATGCGGACAGAAGCATAATAATTTTTGCGCTGATGAGCGAAATACGATGAATGCCAGAAATATTTGTTCCATGTTAGCACCGGTGCAATCTCACCTTTTCTCACCTTTATAAGATATTCAAGATCTTTTTTTCTATAGTCAGAAGACTGCATTAGATTTTCAGGTATTTCAGTTCCTGCCTGATGACCTGCTTCCCCTCTCCTGCTTAAATCACGGTTCCTTGCTCCGGGATCAGGATAAATACCGTATGCCATACACTTGCTAATTCCATCAACGTAATAATCAATCAGTAATGTTAATGCTTTAGCTGGTAAGGCATATTTTGTTCCGGCAGTTGTTACAGTCCAGTAGCCAAAAGAGCTGACGTAATTTGTACCATAAGTATGTATAGAAGTAACGTTATCAGTACGATGATGAAAGCCTAAGTCAGGATTAATTCCCCGTGCCGGAGTAACTACAATTTGATCAGCCATAACTTTTAATGCATTAGCCAGGATGGCTTCATCTTTTTTAAACAGCCCTTGCTTACATACCATTCCTGCAATAGGTACAAAGT
>MWYU01000574.1 GCA_002050375.1 Chitinophagales bacterium 62-2 | reverse complement strand
ACTTAAAATAGCTTATTAAATAGCCATCTATATATTTTATTTTGTTTAGTTATTGCAACTTAATTTCCTGTTGTTGTATTCCTGCCTCGCTTTTTATCGCCCCCAGCTTAGCAGCAAATGCTTTTACTTTTTCCGGATATTTTTTGGCGAGGTTATTTTTTTCACCTTTGTCTTTATTCAAATCATATAATTGAGGTTGGGTATTGTTACCAAGTTCTATACCTGTTTCAGCACTTTTTGCAGGTCCTTTTCCAGGTTCAATATATTTCCATGTGCCTTCTATAATAGACAAAGTATTGTTCAGTGATTGTTCAATAATCTGATCGCGGTCTTTTTTACTCTTTCCCAAAAATACATTTAACATGTTCTTACTATCAGGTGCATCTTTAGCGTTATACTGCTGCCCGGTTAAAACCGCAAACGAAGCTAAAAAATCGACCTGTGAAACAGCAGCATCCGACAAACCTTTTGACACGACCTTTGGCCACCGTATAATTAAAGGAACACGGGTGCCGCCATCGAAAGCGCTGTATTTACCCCCGCGTAAAACTCCGGCGGGTGCGTGACCATTCAGGTTTTCAACAGAACCATCCTGGTATCCATCATTAACAACAGGACCATTGTCGCTGCTAATAATTACCATTGTATTATTGGCGAGTCCAAGCCTGTCAAGTGATTTTAAGATTTCACCTACTGTCCAGTCAAATTGTAAAATAACATCTCCCCGGGTACCTAAACCACTCTTGCCGGCAAAGTTTGCATGCGGCGCCCGTGGCACATGTATATCGTGTGTACTTACAAAAAGAAAGAAGGGGTTGTTTTTATTCTCTTCTAAAAAGTTGATGGATCGTTTTACAATTACATCTGCTATGTCTTCATCTGTCCATAAAGCTGATTTGCCGCCAGTCATATATCCAATTCTGCTAATGCCATTTACGATAGTTTGATTATGGCCGTGCGAGGGTTTCATTTTTAAAAGCTCGGGATTTTTTACACCGGTCGGCCAGTCTCCAAGGGGCTCATTATAACTTACTGCAATCGGATCTTTCGGGTCAAGATTTAATACACGATGGCCTTCTACATACACACAGGGAACCCTGTCAACCGTTGCAGGAATAATGAAGGAAGAATTAAAACCCAGCTCAAGCGGGCCAGGTCTTATTTCACTATTCCATTGAGGACCATCACCTGTTCCTAACCCTAAGTGCCACTTACCCACAATGGCTGTATTATATTTAGCGTTTTTAAAAATAGCCGGTAAAGTAAGCTTAGCCGTGTCAATTAGTAATGATGCATTTCCCGGGGCTATGCCTGTTCCTTTTTTTCGCCATGCATATTCGCCCGTCATCATCGAATATCTTGATGGGGTACAAGTAGCCGAAGTAGCATGTGCATTGGTAAAACGCAACCCCTGAGAAGCTACTTTATCAATATTGGGCGTTTTAATTTTAGTAGCGCCATAGCAACTTAAATCCCCGTAACCTAAATCATCTGCATAAATCAACAAAATATTAGGGCGAATATTTGAAGTAGTGCCGGCCTTATTTTGGGCATAGGAAAAAGCCACATTTAAAATAGTAAAAGAGACCTGCAGGAAGTAAAAAAGCTTTTTAAAATTTAGTTTCATCGATTTTATTTTCTCCATATTTAATCGCATTGTTACTGTATCAGTTTTTCTTGTTATTGATAGAGACATACACTCTTATTTGCTACCAATGTAAGTATAAATAAACTCTGCAAAGAGGTAATCATCAGTTCGAATTATTTTTCAGTGTATAGTATAAGTTATATGTTTATGTCTCTTTCAACTTACACCACAATGTAAGAGGCAATAAAGGAATGTTATATGAAGGTTGCATCAGGGTGCCGTTAATTGTAAAATGGCCGGGCAAAATAAAGGCGGGCAGTGTAAATAGTGAGCCGGTAATTAGTATAGATTTTTATCCTACTTTATCACGCGTATTCAACCACAAATACCCGTAACAAAAGAGTTACATGGCGAAAATGTTTCACCTTTATTATATAGTTTAGGAAGCCTGAAAAGGAAAGCCTTATACTAGCACTTTCCTGCTTACCTTGAAAAGGCTCCGGGAATGAAAGAAACTTGGAGACAAACACCAGCGGCGCCATGCGAAAAGGCGACTGGAAATTGATTGAATATTTTGAAGATGGTAAATTGCAGCTCTTTAATTTGAAAAGCGATACCGCTGAACAAAACGAGTTGTCAAAAAAATACCCCGATAAGTTGAAAGAACTTAAGAATGATCTAATACAATGGTGAAAGAATTTTAATGCACCTGTCCATACCTTTAAAAAAGTTGTGGATACGTTGCAAAATAAGAATGAGGCACCTCTCAATAATTTATAATAATATGAAGTCAGGCTTTGTAAAATATATCTTTTCTGTTCTATTAGTTTCACTAAGCTTACATGCTATCTCACAAAAAACTTCACTAAAAACAAAAAAGCAACCTAATATAATACTACTTCTTGTTGACGATCTTGGATGGATAGACATAGGCTCTTATGGCAGCAGTTTTTACGAAACACCAAACATTGATAAGCTTACAAAAGAAGGTATAAAATTTACCAACGCGTATTCAGCGTGTAACGTGTGTTCGCCATCTCGTGCAAGCATACTTACCGGAAAGTATCCTGCAAGATTACATCTTACAGATTGGATAGAAGGCTATCAAAAACCTTTTGCAAAATTATTACCGCCTGCATGGACTATGTATCTTCCACTGGAAGAAACAACCATTGCAGAAGTACTTAAGAAGAAAAATTATGCAACCGCTTCCATTGGCAAATGGCATTTGGGAGACGATGTAAAATATTATCCCGAACACCAGGGCTTCGATCTTAATATAGCCGGCAATTACGCAGGCAGCCCTCCAACTTATTTCTCCCCTTATCGTATCCCAAGATTGAAGAACGGAGACAAAGGCGAATACCTTACAGACAGGTTAACTGATGAAGCCATAAAATTTATGGACGAGAAAAAAAACAATCCTTTCTTCTTATACTTGCCGTACTATGCCGTTCATACACCCATACAGGCAAAGGAGGAATATGTTCAGACTTTTAAATCAAAAATAAATCCCTCCTCTCCGCAACAGAACCCTGTGTATGCTGCGATGATCAAAAGTTTAGATGAGAGTGTTGGTCGTTTGCTCCAATATGTAAAAGAAAAAGGCATTGAAGATAACACCATCATTATTTTTACAAGTGATAACGGCGGCCTCATCAGAAGTAAAAATCCGATAACATCAAACCTGCCACTGCGCGAAGGTAAAGGTACGGCCTACGAAGGCGGCGTTCGTGTTCCGCTAATTGTAAAGTGGAAAGGAACAATCAAAGAAAATACACAAAGCGATGTGCCTGTTATTGGTACCGACTTGTTCCCTACACTTGCCGCACTTACAAATTCAAATATTAGTTCTATCGGCAATATCGACGGTGTTAACATTGCACCTTTATTATCAGGTTCACAAACGCTAAAACGTGATGCACTTTACTGGCATTACCCGCATTACCACAGTGAAGGGGCAACCCCGCATACTTCAATTCGTAACGGAGATTACAAATTGATATGGTTTTATGAAACCGGGAAAAAGGAATTATATAATTTGAAAAAGGATGTTGGCGAACAAGATAATTTGATTGAGAAGGAACCAAAGATTGCCGCAATGTTAATGAAGAAAATAATCGCATGGAAACACGAAACAGGTGCACAGGAGCCACAGTTAAATCCACAGTATGATATTAAACGGGTAAATCAAACAGCTCCTCACCAAAGAGTTGTTAAGGATCCCCTGGCAAGTAAAGAAGACTAAATAAAAAGTTTTATCAAAACGAAAAGATGCATTTCAGGGACTCAGCACAGGCGGAAAGAATGTATACAGTGATTATAGTAAAGCACAAAGAACTTGCAGGCTTTTTGTACTACCAGGCTTTGCAAAGAAATAATATAATGGCCGAACTGCACATCTATCCTAAAGGTGGTCATGGGTTTGGTCTGATTAATCCTACTACACCTGACAGATGGTTAGACCGCTGCAGGAATTGGATGATTGCAAACGGGTGGTTGAAATAGAACAAATCTTTGGTTTTGATCTTTTAATAATTACCTCAAACAACTGCTGCTGCGGCTGAAATTAGTATTGTCTATTATCAATTAGGATTCAGAAGGAGGTGCATGATCAAACAAGATTCTCGCAGAGGATTAGTCTTCATCGTCGAACTGCCCTTTTTTTACACTAAATAAAAAGGCTATCAGAAATATGGCAGCCACCGTTATGCTTGCTATTAACAAAAGGAATACTACACTCATAATCTATAATTATAACCCTTAAAAATAGAATGAGTTAGAAACTCAAGGAATGACGTTGATTAAAGGTGAAAATGATTCTCGTCATGTTTTAAAATAATTGGTTATCCAGAATCTGCAACTCATAACACATCAATAAGTTTTTATTTTTACATTATTTTCATGCCTGCAATCTTAGCTATAGAGTCTTCGTGCGATGATACCGGTGCTGCAATTTGCAGGGACGGTAAAATATTATCGAATCTAATAGCATCACAAAAAATTCACGAACAATACGGGGGTGTAGTACCCGAACTGGCAAGCAGGGCGCACCTTCAAAATGTTGTGCCTGTGGTTAGCGAGGCTTTACAAAAAGCGGGGGTTCAATTTGCACAAATTGATGCAGTCGCTTTTACACAAGCTCCGGGTTTAATAGGAAGTCTTTTAGTAGGAGCACAATTTGCGAAATCTTTATCAATGTCACTGCAAAAGCCTTTAATAAGTGTGCACCACATGCAAGCACATGTATTGGCAAATATGATTGATGATCCAAAACCCTCTTTTCCTTTTTTGTGCTTAACAGTAAGCGGCGGACATACCCAAATTGTTTTGTGCGAAAGCCCTTATATGCTGAAGGTAATTGGAGAAACAATTGATGACGCCGCCGGTGAAGCCTTTGATAAAAGTGCAAAATTACTTGGTCTGCCTTATCCCGGCGGGCCTTTGATAGATCAATTTGCTGCAAAGGGAAATGCGACACGCTTTTCTTTTCCCGAACCAAATATCCCCGGCTTCAACTTTAGTTTCAGCGGACTGAAAACTTCTATACTTTATTTTCTTAAGGCTGAACAAATTAAAAATGAAAATTTCATCGCTAAAAACTTGCCGGATATTTGTGCTTCCATTCAACACAGAATAGTTTCCATATTATTAAAAAAACTGCAAAGGGCTGCCGAAGAAACCGGCATAAAAAATATTTGCATAGCAGGCGGCGTTAGTGCTAATAGTGGCTTGCGAAAAAGCTTTGAAGAGTTAGGACAAAAGCTTAACTGGAAGACTTACATTCCTAAATTTGAGTATTGCACCGATAATGCTGCGATGATTGCTATAACTGCTCATTATAAATATTTAAAACAGGATTTTGCAGATATAACTATCAGTCCAACAGCAAGAGCTGAATGGTGAAATGATTTGCCGTCATCCTCAATTCATTTCAGGATCTCTTGTCGTGCCTGCTAATTAATCTTGCACCTTTTTCAATTCAGTCAGCCTTTTGCAGCAGATGTTGAAACAAGTTCAACATAACGATAAGTCGTTTTTCGTCCTCTAAGCATTCACTTACATAGTAGCTCGCACCTCATTGCAAAATTCATTGGTACTATATTTGACTGCCTCTCATCATTATTCAATAT
>MWYU01000416.1 GCA_002050375.1 Chitinophagales bacterium 62-2 | reverse complement strand
GCCTGTAGTTCTTACCCCTATCAACTAAACAAATACTCCAGATCCTCTCTCGTCAAATTCTTAACAAAGCCAGAATCGTCGGTAATTAAATCTGCGGCAAGGGCTTTTTTCTTTTCCTGCAGCGAAAGTATTTTATCTTCAACAGTGTCTTTGCAGATCATGCGGTAAGCGAAGATATTTTTGGTTTGGCCTATGCGGTGGGTACGGTCAATGGCCTGTTGTTCAACAGCGGGGTTCCACCAGGGATCAACGATGTAAACATAATCGGCAGCAGTAAGATTTAAACCGACACCACCGGCTTTTAACGAAATGAGGAATACCCTGCAACTGGTATCGTTCTGAAAACTTTGAATAGCTTTTTCCCTGTCGGGCGCCGAAGTGCTTCCGTCAAAATATTCGTACTTAACGCCCAACTCATCCAACCTTTGCCGTATTAAGGCCAGCATGCCGAGGAACTGTGAAAACACCAGTGCTTTATGATCGCTTATATTTTCAGTGATCTCTCTTACCAGTTCATCCAGCTTAATAGAAACGTTTGGGTACTTCTCCTCATCTTTCATTATAGCCGGACTATCACAAATCTGGCGAAGCTTCATTAGTCCCTGCAAAATGGTAAGTTGCGATTTATTAATGCCCTGCTCTTCAACAACACCTAAAATCTTATCCCTGAAATCGTTGCGGTAGGCATCATATATCTTTCTCTGTTCTTCACCCATTTCACAAAACAGTATCATTTCGGTTTTATCAGGCAAGTCTTTGGCCACCTGCTCTTTTGTACGGCGAAGGATAAAAGGAAACAATAACTTTCGCAAATGTTCTTTTTGCTCCTGCTCACCAAATTTGTCAATGGGTACGGCAAATTCCTGCTTAAAGAATTCCATAGAACCAAGCATGCCTGGATTTAGAAAATTCATTTGAGCGAATATGTCGAACGTATTATTTTGAAGCGGCGTACCACTTAAGCATAATTTGCTTTTAGCTTTTAACAGGCTTGCGGCTTTTGTTACTTTGCTTGAAGGGTTTTTTATGGCCTGGCTTTCATCTAAGATTATGTAATCAAACTCCGGTTCTACAAAAGCCTTAATATCGCTGCGAAGTGTGCCATAAGTGGTGATAATTATATCAAAATCGGGATTAGTTATGTTTTGTCTTAACCGTGTTCCCCCGTGATGTATATGATAAGTAAGGCTGGGTGTAAACTTCCTGATCTCATTTTCCCAGTTATACATTAAAGTGGTAGGGCAAACAACCACCGCTTTCAACCTGCCCTGCTCTTGCTTAATATGGTGCAGGAATGAAAGGGCCTGAACCGTTTTACCTAATCCCATATCATCGGCAAGTATTCCGCCCCACTTAACTTCGTTCAGGTAATTTAACCATTGGAAACCTGCCTCCTGGTAAGGGCGGAGGATAGGCTTCAGATGATCAGGCGCTTCTATCTTTTCAATATTCTTGAATTCTTTCAGCTTGTCGTAACGCTCTTCCAACTGAAAGAATAATTCTTCTTCGTTGCGGTTTTCGTATAGCTCCTCGATGACGCTAAAGTGGTAGCGACTAAGCTTCATTTTTTCGCTTTTACCTTCACCCACGCGAAACAATAAAGAATATTTCTTTATCCACTCTTCGGGTAAAATACCTAACGAACCATCCTGCAAGGGAACGAATTGCTGCTTATTTGCAAGCGCTTTTTTAACATCGGCCACCGTTATTTTTTGCTCGCCAAAAAGTATTTCAACCTTTGCATCAAACCAGTCGGTATGGCTGCTGATGTAAATTTTAGTAGAAGGCTTAGCCGTATTGAACCTGAAATTTTTAAGCGCTTCAAATCCAAACACCGGAATATCCATTTCGCGCATGGCATCTATAAAAAGGAAGAACCAGTTGTTTTTTAAAACATCAGATCCTTTCAAAACGAGGCTGCCTGCAGCATCAGGACGGATAAACTGGGAATGAAGACCTTCAATTTTTTTTACAATTGCCTCCTCTTCTTCAATATTACGTTGAATAACCAGCAGCTTATCCTGTTGCGGAATAATTATTTTCTCATTATCCTGCGGTTTTACCTCGTATCCTTTATATAAAAACACAGGTTGAAACAACAGGTAATCGCCCTTTTCCTTAAGCATTAGCTTAACTTCAGGCTTAATGTCTTTTATATCTTCGCGCTTAACATTATTAAACTGAACATTATATTCCTTAGCGAGAGGCAGAACCATTTGCTGAAGTTGCTGTGCCCAATCAGCTTCCTCAATTTTCAACCTACCCTTAGGTAAAAACTTCTCTGACAGTAGAACATCCTTAGCATTTTGCCACAAGAAGTAGGTGTCGTTGTGCATGAACAAAAGCGGCGAATTGCTTTCATTTTCCGTTACCGGTACTTCAATATGATTAAGCCTGGTAAAGGCCTGTATTTCGTAAACACCATTATTATAATTGATATTAAATTGTAACAGGGCAGGCTCATCACTTAACTGTACTTTCTTAAGGTTTGCCGTTGTAAAAGGCTTACGATCGGCTAAATGGAAACTGAAATTCGGATTATCATCTGTAAAGATCTTTTTATAACGGGGATACAAAAACTCCACAATCAGGTGCCTCGTTTCTTCAGGTAGCTCATCATTATGCTGCTGGATAATGTTCTCCCAAATGCCGCTAAAAGGTGAATTTCGGTTTAAGTAACGGGTAACTTCTGCAGGCTGCAACTTGCGTAACTGTTGAACGAGCAGTTTATCATCATCACTAAAAACTTCGGTATTAATATATTTTGCCAGGTCAAGCTTTTCAGTTTTTCCGGAATAAGCAGAGCGGTCTTCGCCCGGTTCTCCCTGTATGCCTTCTACCTGAATAAAAGGATATTGATTGTTGTTTTCAATAAATACCAATCCTAATTGCATTGCAGCCGGCTTTGGTACTTCTTCAGCAACTTCTACAGCGGCTTCCGTTGAAGCCATTACCGGTTTCCGTTGAAAGCCCAAAGCAGCAGGCGCTATACGCTTAACAGAAGGATCAAGCACTCTTAAAAAAGGCTTTCCGTCTTTATAGGCAAACTCGAACTTACCTTTAAGATCGTCGCTTAAAGAATAGCCGTAAACCTCGAGGAGCTTGTTCTTTTCTTTATCCCAATTACGAATGCTGTCAAAATAATTTATACCATACCGGGTAAACAGTTGCACCAGTAAAATGGCTTTGTGCACGCACAACGGATGTTTATTATCGCTCTGGCAGGTACAGCTCGTGTCAAAATTTCTTTCTTCATTTTTTTGAACAACCACTTTGTACTGTTCGCCTTCATACTCTACTTCCGCTTTTACACGCTCATCTTTTGCTTCAAGTATTTTTGCCTTGTTCTCCTGAAGATATTCTTCGGCCTGAACATAAGATTGTGGTGAGGTAAGCAGCTTAATCATCTTAAGATCGAGCTGCTTCATTTTTACTACGGTATGCTTTTGATCGTACGTCAGATCCTTTTCATCCAGCATATTTCTGTCGAGCAACTCCTGCAATTGAAACAATGCCCCTGCTTCATGCCTGCATATTTCTCCCAGGTTATAAGGACAACTGCACCTTAACGATACAGAAGAGGCGTCCTTAAACTTATTGATATTGACTTTGTAAAACGTGGAGTAACTGTCATCTTTTACCCTGAAAATAACTGATCCCATCAGGTCGTCATACTCAAGCAGTTCTACATTTCCAGCGGTGTGAATCTTCTTTCCGCGACGGATAACTTCATCGGTTCCGTTGTTGTATATATGTTTTATTAAATGCGGTAAAGCCATGTATGAATAGTTACTGTTGCTTGTTCGGGCGGCAGCTTAAGTATGTACTTATAACAGCCAGGTTGCAAACAGGGCAATTTGCAAAAGTAAAGGAAAAGGCTGCACTATTAATGTTGAAATCGAAAAGATGAGGATGAAAGTTTGTTAGGAAGCCTTGCTTACCTCTAAGCATCTTAACATAGGCTTATTATTATCGCCTTTATGCAAACAACCTTTCTTATTTGCAAGATTAAATCGCTACAGTAAACCTTGCCGTTAATATTAACCCCGCTAAAAATCTTCCTGCTATTTTTGTTTGAAAATAACAACACAGTTGAGCGGAATAAAAAAATTAGCCGGACAAACTCTTTGGTACGGAGTACCTACTATCGCAAGCCGCTTTCTTGGTTACCTTTTAAATATTGTTTTATTCTGGATGTATAGCCCCTCTGAAACGGCTTACATTACCCAGGTGTATGCCTTTATTCCCTTCCTGAATATTTTGTTTACTTACGGTTTAGAAACAAGCTACTTCAGGTTTGTACAAACTGCCGATAAAGAAAAACTATACAACACTTTAATGATGTCAGTCATAGTAAGCACAATCCTGTTTACTCTGATCATTTTATGGCAAACAACTCTGTTGGCCGGTGCTATTAATCTGCCCGAACATCCTGAATATATAAGGTGGACTGCATGGATTTTGTTCTTCGATACAATCGCCACACTTCCTTTTGCCCGCTTACGGCAAGAGGGACGCCCCAGGCGATTTGCTTTTGTGAAAGTAGCCAGTATTGTTGCAAACGTATTGCTGGTTATTTTCTTTCTCAATATTTGTCCCAAGCTTTTTAAAGCAAACCCTAACAATCCTCTTCTCTTCTGGTATGATCCTGATGTAGGTATCAGCTATTATATTATTGCCAATGTTATTGCAAGCTTTTTTACCCTCGTGTTATTATGGAAAGAAATCGGAAATGTGAAGATTAATTTTGATTCAACATTATGGAAAGAGGTGATTAAATATTCATTACCCCTGCTTATTGTTGGACTGGGTGGAATGATAAACGAAATGCTCAGCCGGTTGGTTTATACAAGAGTGTTGGATTTACCTAAGGAAGAAGAGATAAGGCAGCTTGGGATATTTGGAGCGAACTATAAGCTTGCAGTACTCATTACTATTTTCATACAGGTGTTCAGGATGGCTGCTGAACCTTTTTTCTTCAATCAATCAACAGATAAAAATGCTCCACGCACTTATGCAAGAGTTATGAAATTTTTTGTGATAGCCTGTTGCCTGATGTGGTTAGCTATTGTTACCAACCTTGACGTTATAAAATATATTGGTTACGGAAAAAACGCCGAAGCTTACGCCGAAGGTTTAAAGATCATTCCGGTGTTGGCGATGGGTTCTGTATTTTTAGGAATTTATTACAACCTGAGTGTCTGGTACAAACTTACCAATCGTACTTTAACAGGCGCCTGGATCACGCTTGCAGGAGCTGCCATCACCATCGTACTTAATATCTGGTGGATACCCATTTGGGGGTATATGGGCAGTGCCTGGGCAACATTTGCCTGTTATAGTTTCATGATGCTCATTAGCTACTTTCTTGGCCAAAAGCATTACCGGATTCCCTATGCCTTAAACAAAATTATTGCTTTCATAATTCTTGCTGTCGTGCTGTTTTTTATACATAAAAGCATCACCAAATGGTTGCCTAATATCTATATCAGCCTTTTCCTTTCCATATTGCTGCTGGTTATTTACTCATCGTTTATTTTATTGCTTGAGAAAAAAGAATTTCAAAAGCTCCCGATGATAGGGAAGTATATTAAGTAATGAGAGAGACTGTGACCCTCTCTGTCGCCCTGTCTCTGTGTTTAAAAATTCGCATTGGAACAGTTTTTTAAACATTAACTAAAACAAACTTCTCAATGTTCACCTTAGGCATCAATGCTGTTTTCCACGACTCCTCTGCATGCA
>MWYU01000582.1 GCA_002050375.1 Chitinophagales bacterium 62-2 | reverse complement strand
CTACCAATGTTGTAATATCGCCCATACCTAAAATACGCTGCGACATACGCTCAGGATAGAAAACATCTAAGGTGTCTAACTTCTCTCCGCTGCTCACGAATTTTATGGGCTTCTCAACTGTGTATTTTATGGAAAGAGCAGCACCGCCACGTGTATCACCATCAAGCTTGGTTAATACAACACCGGTAAAATCGAGCCTGTCGTTAAACGCCTTTGCTGTGTTCACGGCATCCTGACCAGTCATACTATCAACTACAAATAATATTTCCTGGGGATTTAAAGCATTTTTTATGTTGGCTACTTCGGTCATCATTGCTTCATCAATTGCTAAACGACCGGCAGTATCTATAATTATTACATTCTTGTTTTTACTTTTTGCTTCTTTAATAGCATTTTGGGCAATTTCAAGAGGATTTTTATTTTCTCTTTCATGGTAAACTTCTACACCTATCTGGCCTCCTAAAACCATTAACTGGTCAATTGCTGCGGGACGGTAAACGTCGCCTGCAACCAATAAAGGACTCTTACCTTTTGATTTAAGATAATTAGCAAGCTTACCGCTAAAAGTAGTTTTACCGCTACCCTGCAATCCGGCAATTAAAATAATAGCAGGATTTCCATTAGCATCGAAATTGCTTTCTGTTCCACCCATTAATTGGGTTAACTCGTCCTTTACAATTTTCGTCATTAACTGACCGGGGCTAACGGCATTAATAACCTTAGTTCCTAATGCTATATCCTTAACCTTATCAGTAAACTCTTTTGCAATCTTATAGTTAACGTCTGCATCTACCAATGCACGACGTATCTCTTTTATGGTGGCTACTATATTCAGTTCCGTTATCTTGGCTTCGCCTTTAAGATTTTTAAAGGCACTTTCGAGCCGCTCACTTAAACTTTCAAACATTGTATTTAAACTTTTCTTTGATTTATATTATCACTTAAAAATATCTTATAAATATACAGGGTTCCCTAAACATCTGTCTTGCCGAAATAAAAAAGTGAATACAACAAAGTCATATTCACTTTTACGTCTGCAAATATATCAAGTACTACTTTAAAGTTCGCTGATTGTTCACTTTTTCAATTTATTAAAATTAGACTATGTCGTTAATTCAACTATTCTCCTATACATAGTTGTTGCAGCAGCTTCTACAAAGAAGTAATTATCTGAGATAAGCTTTCAATTGCCGGCAACGGTTTGTGCCTCGTAACTTATTAATTGCTTTGTCTTTTATTTGCCGTACCCGTTCGCGGGTTAGGTGATAACGTTCGCCAATATCTTCAAGGCTTAAGGGATGATCGCAACCAATACCGTAAAAATAACAAAGTACATCTCTTTGTCGTTGCGTTAGCGTTTGTAACGACCGTTCAATATCCAATTTAAGTGACTCAAAATGATCCAGTCTTTCATCTGCACTTGAAGCATTTACATTAATCAAGACGTCAATTAATGTATTTTCTTCTCCATCAGAAAGTGGACTATCAACACTTACATGGCGTATTCCCATAAGAAGTGTTGACGCTACATCTTCTGTCGAAATTTCGAGATAGTTACCAAGCTCTTCTGCTGTAGGTTCACGCTCAAACTCCTGCTCAAGCATTTGGAATGCCTTGCTTATTCGGTTAGTTAACCCTACCTTATTTAATGGCAAGCGAACAATACGGCTTTGTTCTGCAAGAGCCTGCAGTATACTTTGCCGTATCCACCAAACAGCATAAGAAATAAATTTAAAACCGCGTGTCTCATCAAAGCGTTGAGCGGCTTTAATAAGACCAAAGTTGCCTTCGTTAATCAAATCCGGCAATGTCAATCCCTGGTTTTGATATTGTTTCGCTACGGAAACTACAAATCGCAGATTGGCTTTAATCAGCCGGTCAAGAGCCTGTTGATCTCCTTGCTTAATTTTTTCAGTAAGCTGTACTTCTTCTTCGGGTGCAACTAATTCTACTTTTCCAATCTCCTGAAGGTACTTTTCAAGGCTCTGAGACTCACGATTAGTAATAGATTTCGTGATCTTGAGTTGACGCATACTCATGGATAGGTTGTTTTTTAGGTGTGTGTGTAATAGAAGTTCTGCGGCGAATTACACGGTTAGCGTACTACTTGGGGGGAGAAGTGAGAAGCAATTTAATAAAACAATTAACATTACCAAAAAATATTAAATAAAGTTTAAACAACCAGTAGTTATAATAAAACTTATCTATGATTTTTATATATTAACAAACCGGTTTAATGCCAACAGAGCATAACATGTTCCGTTGTTTTAAAAAAATATTTTGGTCTATCAATATTTTTATATTATTGCAAACTTCGTTTTTGCGAAAAAAGGATCTATATGAGTAAAAAACAGTTGTATGTATTAGAGTACCCGGTAAGATGTTCTCCCAGCATCTTGTATGAATTTTTATCTACACCGGCAGGGCTTGGAGAATGGTTTGCAGATAAGGTTGATGAAAACAAAGAACATGTTTTCAGCTTTACCTGGAATAACACAACCGAGAAAGCGTTGTTGGTTGATATGCAGGAGAATAAATCGGTTCGTTACCGCTGGCTGGATGCTCCTAAAGAAGAATATTTTGAATTTGTAATTGAAAAATCTGAAGTAACTAATCAAACGATTCTTATAATAAAAGATTTTGCGGAAAAAAAAGAAATAAAAGACCAGAGCCAACTTTGGGAGTACCAGATTAAAGATCTTTTTCATCGTATTGGAGCATGATTTAGGAAAGCACTTTCATTATTTGTAAAAAGCTTTGAAACAAATATTCATAGGCATCATCCCACTTTTGAAGTGGGATTTTTGTTACAATCTTTATGAAAGGAAGCCTGGTTAGATTATAATTCTTTTCCTTATTAACAGGCTCAAAATAATCGTTATCGAAGTGGTGTTGCCATTTCTCATTCGATAAAGTTATATACCACTGATCAAGCTCGCCTTTAGTAATTGCATCTTGTAGGGCATCTGCAAACCTTGCCTGGTAACTACCTTGCAATTGAACAGTGAGGCTAAAAAAATTACCCCACCAAAAAAAAGTTCGGACAGCAAATACATCAGTTTTGCTAAATTGTCTTGGATAATCAAGCATAACATAAGGCAACCCATTGTAATTTTCACCGCGCGAGATTTTAGGGTTATTAATTGTTTTAACAGGTGGTGAAGTAAAAGCCGTGGTGTGCATTTTATAATCTTCGCACAAAGCTCCAAACATCCGGTAAACTTTTTCTATTACCCGGTTTTTGGCTAGCAAAATTTCAGCATTGCAAACTAATTCCAGTTCTGAAGTTAAGAGTGAATGATGCATTGCTTATTGTTTAAATAGTAAGATGTTGTTAATTGATTACAAGCCTTAGAACATCAACAAGCCTTACAGCAGCAAAAGATTATTTTTGCTTATTCCCATTTTACCGGGTAAACTATTTGCAAAGTGATTAAAAAACTTGACTCCTTAATAATAAAGGCTTTTACAGGTCCGTTTTTAGCTACTTTTTTTATTGCATTGTTTGTATTGGTAATGCAATTTCTGTGGCTATATATTGATGACCTTGTAGGTAAAGGACTTGATTTTTCTATCGTTTCCAAACTAATTGGCTTGTATGCCGCTTCAATGGTTCCTCTTGCTTTACCCCTTGCCCTTTTGCTTTCTTCTATAATGACCTTTGGAGCGTTAGGCGAAAGCTTTGAATTAGTTGCAATAAAATCTGCCGGTATTCCCCTGCTTCGTTTTATGCAGCCTTTATTAGTTATTGCTATTCTTATAGGCGGCATCTCATTCTTATTTGCAAACTATATTATCCCTGTTGCCAGTCTTAAACTTAACACGCTTAAATACGACATTATCGTTTCGAAGCCTGCATTTGATATAAAAGAAGGTATTTTTTATGATAAGATTGAAGGATATGTTATTAAGGTTGGTAAAAAATCGGAAGACGGGAATACTATTGAAAACATAATTATTTATGAAAAAAATTATGGGTTGCAGGATTATTGTCTGATAGCAGAAAGTGGCACCATGAAGGTGAACAAGGATAATTTTTTGGAATTCGATTTAAAAAACGGATGGCGCTACCAGGAGAAAGGCAACCGCTTAACAACAAACACAGAATATATACGCCTGGGTTTTAAAGAGTACAAAAAGATACTTGACTTAAGCAGCTTTAAAATGAATAAAACTGCTGACAGTGCTTTTAAGGATAACTATAGAATGCTTAGTGCAAGGCAACTGGGCATAACAATCGACTCGCTAAAGAAGATGGATAAATATTTTCAAAACCGTACACAAAATGAGGTTTCCCCGTATTTTACTTTTGCCAGATATGCTGATACAGGCTGGACAAAAGTTGACAAAAGAAGTTTGCGCAACGTAAGAAGTTTCGATAGTATTTTGCCTGACTCGGCAAGAAACATGGTGCATGAAAGGGCAGTTGCACAAATCAATAGTGTAAAACCCATTGTTGATCTGATCGAAGTTGAATATGCTGCAAAGAAAAAAGAGTTGAACAATTACATGGTTGAATGGCATCGAAAATTCTCACTTTCTTTTGCGTGCGTAGTTTTATTTTTAATTGGAGCGCCATTGGGTTCTATCATTCGAAAGGGGGGATTGGGTACGCCTCTGGTTCTTGCAGTAGTATTTTTTGTCATCTTTCATTTATTAAACACCTTTGGAGATAAGTTTGTAAAAACCGGCACCATGACACCATTAGAGGGAATGTGGCTTTCATCTGCAGTATTAATTCCTATTGGAATTTTTCTTACGTATAAAGCGATGAGAGATTCGGAATTATTTAATTACGAGTATTATTACCGGTCGCTTAAAAAGCTTCGCACTTTTTTGGCTACTTTTAGAAAACAAAAAACTTAATAAAGCCGATATGGAAGATCAATCGTTATCACGCAGAAAATTTATTGAACAAACAGGTAAAGCAACAGTAGCATTGGGCGTTTCGGCAACAGTATTACCTGCAGTTGTTTCGTGTAATGCACCTAAAGTTGTTATGGCAAGTGGTCCGTTTTCTACTCCTTACACCCAGCAACCGCTGCCTTATGATTATAAGGCCCTCGATCCTGTAATTGATGCGCTTACTATGGAAATTCACTATTCGCGTCATGCTGCAGCTTATGCAAAAGCCCTTGCCGAAGCAACAGCAGCAGAAGGTGTAAATAATGCAACCACTACACTTGAAACATTATTAAATAATATTTCAAAATACTCACCAAAAATGAGAAACAATGCCGGTGGCCATTATAATCATGAACTATTCTGGAGGTGCATGGCGCCAAAAGCAATGAATAAACCCCAAGGCTCTTTACTATCGGCTCTTACAAGAGATTTTGGTTCGTATGAAACTTTTACAACTCAATTTGAAGATGCTGGTAAAACCAGATTTGGCAGCGGATGGCATGGCTGGTTTTAGCAACTGATAAGAAGTTGAAAATAACTTCCACCCCCAACCAGGATAATCCTCTGATGAATGTTATTGAAGTAAAGGGTTTGCCACTGTTAGGGCTTGATGTGTGGGAACATGCATACTATCTTAATATCAAAACAAAAGACCCGACTATATAACCAACTAGTAGAATGTAGTAAACTGGAAATTTGTAAGCGACAGGTACGATACTGCAATGAAGTGATTTGTAACTTAGAACAATATGAATAAATATTTATTGTAAAAAGCTGTTCCTTCAGGTGGTAATCTTTATCCTAAACCCATACTTTTATTATCGATAAAAGCCTCATT
>MWYU01000196.1 GCA_002050375.1 Chitinophagales bacterium 62-2 | reverse complement strand
TTTCTTAACTGCCTTACTACTAATTACTGGAGCAACAGCCTTTGCAGCACCCCTCACCATAAGAGGCATAGTACGTGACGATGCAGGAAAACCTTTACCCGGGGTAAGCATTTCTCTTAAGGGATCATCCATCGGTACCGCGAGTAATGCTGAAGGCGCTTACACCCTAAGTGTTCCTAACAACAACGGAACGCTTGTAGTTTCCTATATCGGCTATGCTGCACAGGAAGTAGCCATAGAAGGCCGCAGTTCAATCAATGTTACTTTGCAAACAGAAGCAAAAGCTTTAAGTGATGTAGTGGTAATAGGCTATGGTACACAAAAACGTGAAAGAGTTATTGGCTCAGTAGCGCAGGTGGGTGCAGAAGAAATTGAAAACAGGCCGGTAACCCAACTGCAAAATGCCTTAACCGGTCAGTTAGCAGGAGTAACGGTTACCCAGCGTAATGGCAGGCCTGGTACAGCAAGTGGTACAATAAGTGTACGTGGTGTAGGTTCTTTTGGTGCCAGCGCCGACGCATTAATACTTGTAGATGGTATTCCGGTTGGAGGCTTTAACGACATTGATCCGAATGATGTGGAAACTATTTCGGTTTTGAAAGATGCATCGTCTGCCGCAATATATGGAGCAAGGGCGGCTAATGGTGTTGTTTTGGTTACTACAAAATCGGGCAAGGCTGGAAAAACGCAGGTAAGCTATAGTGGTTATACCGGTTTTCAAAAACCTACTGCACTACCCCAGTTTGTCAACTCATGGGAGTACCAGCAGGCTTTATTTGAAGCAACTAATGGCACTGCCTCAGCTACAGGTGAGGCTACATTAACACCTGACCAGTTAGCTATCGTTGAAAGATTTCGTGCTCAAAACGATCCAAATTATCCTAATACTAATTTCATTAATTCTGTTATAACCAAAAATGGAATGCAAACAGGACATAATGTTACTATAAACGGTGGGTCAGCAGGAACGAAATATAATTTATCAATGGGGTATCTATTCCAGGATGGATTAGTGATCAAAAACAATTACAGCAGGTACAATGTAAGATTAAACCTCAATACAGCTTTAAGCCCTAAGTTTGATTTAACTACACGTATTGCTTCAATAATTGGAATAACTAAGGAGCCATATGTGCCTTTCGGTGTTAATCAAACTGATTTAACTGATATTATAGATCAGGCAGTAAGGGTGCCCGGCATTTTTGTAGGCCAATATCCTAATGGTGACTATGGATTAGGTATAAACCTTTTTGGTACTCCTATATCTTATATTGCCACCGAGTCTTTCCGCAGTCAAAAGAATCTTAATATCAATGGTAATACCCGGCTTGATTACAAAGCCTTCAAAGGATTTAAAGTTTCTTTCATTGCTTCATATGTGCAAAATACCGGTCGTGAAACCAGGTTCAGATCTACCCAGCGTTTAAATTCTACGGTTACTTTAGGACCTAATCTGTTAACTGATCTTACAAACAATAATTATTATTACACCTTACAAGGTTTGGCTGAGTATAATAAGCAATTTGGTAAACACCAGGTAAACTTTTTAGCGGGTTATTCTTTTGAAAAAAACTCAGCAGAAAATTTTAATGCGTCCCGGGATAATCTGCCGGGCAATGATCTTACGGTTTTAAATGTAGGTTCACCAGGTAATCAGCAATCAAGTGGTACTGCTACTTTATTTGCATTAGAATCGCAGTTTGCACGTGCAAACTATTCCTTCGCTAACAAGTATTTATTAGAAGGCGTTGTTCGTAGAGATGGTTCTTCCCGGTTTCCTACCGATAATAAATACGCTTACTTTCCATCCATCGCAGTCGGTTGGCGCATCGGTCAGGAAAGATTTATAAGAGATAACTTTGGTTGGATAGATGAACTTAAGATAAAAGCATCTCGCGGAGTTTTGGGCAATCAAAACTTAGGCAACAACTATCCTTATCAAAATACCCTGGTTACCAGCAGCAGCAATGCCGGAGGCGGTGCCGCTACTGGTAACGTTATCGGAGGAACACTTTATTCTTTTGGTGGTGCTATTGTACAAGGTGTTACCCGTTATAGAATAACCGATCCCAATTTACATTGGGAATCAACCCGAACAACCGATGTTGGAATTGAGGCAGGGCTGTTTAAAAATAAATTGACTTTTTCGTCCACTTATTTCGACAGGTACACATACGATATTCTGTATAGTCCAAATAGTAGCGTATCCAATGTATTGGGCTTTCAGCTTTCGGCTACCAATTCAGGTAAGCTAAGAAATTCGGGGGTCGAGTTTACGTTAGGACATAATAATACCATAGGTAAGCTTTCATATAACATAAATGGAAACTTAACCGTTCTTAAGAATACAGTATTAGATCTTGGTGTGGGCAATGTAAAACAGCCTAACGGTTTAGTAGGAAATGGCTCCAACCTTTTTATCGGTTATCCCGGATCGACGAGCAACTTCGGGTTATACTATGGCTTTGTTGCTGATGGACTGTTTGTTGATCAGGGAGATATTGCCAAATGGCCGGCAATGACAACTATTAATCCTGTAGTAAAACCAGGCGATATTCGTTATAAGGATATAAGTGGTCCTGATGGTGTGCCGGATGGTAAAGTTGATAATACATACGACAGACAAGTTTTAGGAAGCCAGATACCTAAATATTCTTACGGGGTTAATTTTGGAGTAAATTCAAAAGGGTTTGATGTATCAGCGCTTTTGCAAGGTATAGCCGGTGTAAAAGGATACCTGAATGGTGCATTTGGTTATGCATTATTTAATACAAGTAATGTGCAACGCTGGCAATATGATGGGCGCTGGACTGCAGAGAACCCTAACCCAAATGCAGTTTATCCACGTATTGAACAAATTTCGAATCAAGGCACAGCTAACAGTATAGTTTCCTCTTTCTGGACTATCAACGGAGCCTATTTAAGAATTAAGAATGTACAGCTTGGATACACACTACCTAAAACGGTGTTGCAAAGAATAAATGTTTCTAAAATAAGGTTTTATGTAAGCGGCGAAAACCTGCACACATTTAGCAACTATAGAAAAGGCTGGGATCCGGAGGTAAACACAGGTGCCAACTTCTACCCTATCATAACCAATTATACATTCGGTCTAAACGTTACTTTTTAAAACAATTATACAATCATGAAAAAAATATTTACCGTACTACCCTTACTTATAATATCGCTAACAGCATGTCGTAAGGAATTAGATACAAAACCATTGGATGCCTTTTCAGTTACAAACTTTTATAATAGCGAGACTAATGTACAACTGGCATTGAATGCACTTTACAGAGGTTCTATTCTTACAAACGGAGCCTCATTTAATCCTGTTGACTGGTGGGTTTATAGCGGCCTGCTTTGGCTTGAAATGGCTACAGACAATGCGTATGACCGCCGTTTAGATAATTCGGTATTTAACAGGCTTACCAATGGCACATTGGTTAACAGCAATAATGCCTTACAATTTTATTGGACCGGCAGTTATTACAGAATTGCGCATTGTAATGATTTTCTCGAAAACATTAATAAGGTGACAATGGATGAGACCAAGAAAAAGAGAATGATAGCAGAGGCACGATTTATACGTGCCTGCCAGTATTTTTATATGTCACAATACTGGGGCTCAGTGCCACTAATTACTAAAGTTCTTACGTCTGATGAAGCTAACAATGTATCAAAGGCGCCTCACGCGGATCTTATAAAGTTCACTATTGCAGAACTAACTGCAGCGGCAGCAGATTTGCCGAGAACTAAAGATATACCTGCTGCTGAAATTGGACGTGCAAGCAAGCAGGCAGCGCTGGCATTTTTAGGCCGAACTCAATTAGGCGAGGCGATGTACGCTGATGCTGCAGCCACTTATAAAACGATTATTGATTTTGGTGATAATATTATTGATCCGAATTATTCATCCATATTTTTAGAATCAAATGAAAATAGTTTAGAAAACATATTTAGTATACAGTTTATTCCTAATCTCCAATCTAATGGCATTATGCAGCATCATGCGCCCGGTATTATGGGTGGTTATGATTTATTAGATCCTTTGGCAAGTTTGATGGAAGCTTACCAATTTACTGATGGTACTTCTTTCTCTTATACAGATCCCAGATATGATTACAGGGATTTGAGCAAAAACAGGGATCCAAGATTAAAGTACACTTTATACTACAATAATGCTCCTTTTAGAAACACCAACTTTATTTCTCATCCCGATTCAGCAAATTCTTATGATCAGGTTCAATCGCCTACAAAACAAACTAGCCAAACAGGCTACGGACAGCATAAATGGATTGATGAGAACTTTACAGGTAACCTGCAAACGGCATACGGCGGCAATTTGGTCATCATTCGCTACGCAGAAGTTTTGTTAAGTTATTTGGAAGCAAGGATGGAAGCAGGTATGCCCATAGACCAGGCTTTATTGGATGCCACAGTAAATCGTGTACGCGGCAGAGAGTCGGTAAACATGCCTAAATTTACCCAAACAGACCCAACTTTATTACGAGATCTGTTACGTAATGAAAGGCGTGTAGAGTTGGCATTGGAAGGTACGAGGTTGTGGGATTTATTGCGCTGGAAAGTAGCTGACCAGGTACTAAAGGGAGATTTTTACGGACATCCTTATCCTGTTTCTGTTAGAGCTATACGTAAGAAAAACGCTGCAGCACCGGTAGATCCTTACAGGCGCTGGTTTGTTACCACTAAAAACTTTAGAAAAGGTATGGATGAGTATTGGCCTATTCCACTGGCAGAAGTTAGTATCAATCCTAAACTTCGATAATATAATGGGTAATATAAATTTGAGTTTATCAATAATTCGTATGATCTGGTTGAAGATGATATGGCAGAAATCAATTTTGAACGTGATTAATTGATCGTATTACTCACAATATTATAATGAAAAAAGTATTCAACTTATAAAAGCACCATGATTAAAGCAAAGGTTAAGTGTCCCTTATTAGTTATTTTGTTTGGCGCTCTGCTGCCTATGCCAACCACCAATTTGGAAGCAAAAAAGGTGTACCCCCCTATACAAAAGTCGAAGCCTAATATAGTTTGGATTATAACAGAAGATATGAGCCCCGAGCTTGGTTGTTATGGTTATCCTTTGGTACAAACTCCTAACCTCGATAGGTTAGCCAGCCAGGGGGTTCGTTATACAAACACCTTTGTTACAGGTCCTGTTTGTTCGGCAAGCCGGTCGGCTTTAATTACCGGTATGTATCAAACAAGCATTGACGCACACAATCATCGCAGTCATCGCGACGACGGTTATGTGCTTCCCGAACCTGTAAAGCCAATTACTGATTATTTTAGACAAGCAGGATACTTTACTGTAAATGGAGACGTTAAAGAAACAGGTGTTAAAGGCCCGGGTAAAACAGATTATAATTTCAAAACAAAAAAGCCGCCTTTTGATGGAAGCGATTGGAGTCAACGGAAGCCGGGGCAACCTTTCTTTGCCGAATTGATGATAAGCGTAACACATCGCGGGCCGATTTGGAAGGGAGCAGTTCAAAAACACCAGCCGCAAATTGATCCTGCCAAAGTAAAACTTCCTTCCTATTATCCCGACCATCCTGTTACCCGTGAAGATTGGGCTACCTATCTTGAGTCTATTCAATTGATGGACTCTTATGTGGGCAATATATTAAAGAGGTTAGATGATGAGCATCTTACCGACAGCACTGTAATACTGTTCACCAGCGATCATGGCAGATGCATGGTAAGAGA
>MWYU01000599.1 GCA_002050375.1 Chitinophagales bacterium 62-2 | reverse complement strand
GATCAGCATTTAGTGCAGGCTACAGAAGGCCAAAGTACAACGTGCCGGTTAATATTGCTGAAAGTGAAAGCAATTATGAAATAACCGTTTATGCTACCGGCTTCAGCAAACAGAATATCAAACTCACGGTAGTGGAAGACATACTCTATATCAGCGGAACGAGAACGATCGATGAAAACAATCCGCCTAATTTCACTAAGCAGGAGTTTCCGGTAAAATCATTTGAAAGATCCTTTCTATTAAACGGACAGGTTGATACCGCTAACATAACGGCGAAACAGGAAGACGGTGTACTGATTGTAACACTTCCCAAAACGCCGGAAGCACAGCAACCCGAACAGGAAATTAAGGTTAGTTAATAAACGACTATTGAACAAATGGCAGAGGCACCAAACAGGTGCCTCTTTTGCCTTTATACGATATACAAAATATCTGTGTGAAGTACACACTATCATCCTTTCTGATTCAAACGTTTTTACAATAAATATTAATATTTCTGCCAACTTTTTATCTCGTCAATCCGGCAACCTTAACTCTTGAGGGCGTATCTTTTCCGTTAATGATAGTTTTAGAACTAAGCACAATAGCTTTAATAATTTCAGTCATGTTTTTTATGTCTAAAGTTTCAAGCTCATCACTCACTTTATGATAGTTAGGTTCGTCATCCATTTTGGATGTTGATATGGTATGTGCCGGTACACCTAACCTTGCTAACGTTGCATTATCCGAACGGTAAAATAAGTTCTGCTGAATGTATGGATCAGGATAGAATGTAAAGTCTGTTCCTTTCAAGTTCTTCCCAAGTATTTGCCCCATATCCGTAAGATCGTAGCCCGTTATGTAAGCTGAATTTTTACCCCATTTGCTCTCTGTGCCTATCATCTCAATATTAAACATTGCTATAACTTTATCAGCCTCTAATTGCTTTGAAAAATACTGTGATCCATACCCGCCAATTTCTTCTGCAGTAAATGCAACAAATATTAAAGTGCATTCATTATTTTTATAAGCTTTAAAGTATTTGGCCAACGTTATTACAGCAGTTATTCCGGCAGCATCATCATTTGCACCGTTGTAAATTGAATCTCCATTTACTGCTTTGCCAATTCCTAAATGATCGTAATGCCCAGAAAAAATAACATACTCGTCTTTTTTACTTTCACCAGGTAAGATGCCAACAACGTTAGTTGCTGCAGATACATTTATCTCATGCTTAGCAGTTACTAAATAGGTTGTCGGAATAAAATCAGTAAGTACAAAAATTGCACTATTATCTGATTGAAAAAGAAAACTTTTAGCTGAAGGTAGCCGGTTAAAGTTGACCGCAAAACTTGTATCGACTATAACAAGCACATTTTCTTTTGCCTGAATATACTTTCGGGCTTCAACAAAAAAATTACTTCCGGTTTTTATTGCAACTTTTCTAAAACCTGACTGTTCTGTTACTTCTAATTTAGGAGTTGAAGTAAATACAACCACATTTTTAGCATCAATTATTTTACCGTTAAAAGTTGCAGAAGTACTAACAACTTTAGGGGTAGTCATAGTAAACGGTTGTTTATAATTAGTTGCGCCCCCAAATTGTTCAAGACCTATCTTCTTAAACTCAGCACTTATAAATTCAGCCGCTCTATCAGCATTAGCTGTAAATGCTTTTCTACCTCTCATTTCATCTGAAGACAATGCCCTTTCAATTCTTTCAACTTCACCAACGCTTACAACTTTATTAATTTTTGGGCTGCACGAAAAGAAGATTGTAAGAAGTAATACATAAACAGGCAGGAGTTTTTTCATCTTACAAATTAAACATCACAGACTCATCATCTCTTTAAACTTAACTGTTTGCCTGCGGCTCACTTCAATCTTTTCGCCACCTTTTAATTCAAGCAGCAAACCGCCGTTAAAGTAGGGTTCAATTTTATCTATCCAGCGCATGTTGATAATGTGCTTCCGGTTGGCGCGAAAGAAAACTTTTTCGTCGAGCCTTTCTTCTAAGGCGTTCAACGATTTTAATATCAGCGGCTTGTTTGGGCCAAAGAAAACTTTGGCATAATTACCTACACTTTCAAACAAACGTATTTCATTGAGTTTAACAAACCAACACCTTTCTCCATCCTTTACAAACACCTGGTCTTCTTCGCTTAACAGGCCCGTGCTGCGAATAGGTGCGCCGTTTCCATTACTAGCTTGAGGCTCGCGGCTTTCCTCCTGGTGCAGCTTCTGTATAGCATCAGATAACCTTTTGGGCTCAACAGGTTTCAATAGATAATCAAGCGCGTTTACTTCAAAGGCTTTTAAGGCAAATTCATCATATGCCGTTGTAAACACAACCTTAGGAGCGCGGTGCAATTCTTCTAAAAGATCGAATCCTGTTTTGCCTGGCATTTGTATATCTAAAAAAATTAGGTCGGGGTTGTGCTGCTCAATCTTTTCAAGTCCCTCGTCTACATTTGCAGCTTCGTCAATCACTTCAATTTCTGCGAACTCCTGCAATAGCTTCTTAAGCTCATTTCGGGCAAGACGTTCATCATCAATTATAATAGTTCTGAAAGACATTAATTTTAGATTGAATTGTTTTACAAAGTTGTAGCAGGCATAGTTACAATGGCCTCTACCATGTTATCGCTGTTATTCTTAATTTCGAAACGGGCCTTATCGCCGTATAATAACATAAGCCTGTTTTGAGTACTGTATATTCCAAAGCCATCAGGATTAAAATCGCCATTAAGGTGTCCGGTATTCTGAACCACTAACTGGTGCTCGTCCGATTTAAAATCCGATATAATCTTAATAACCCCGCCATCCACTCTTTTACTTATACCATGCTTTATCGCATTTTCTACAAGCGTTTGTAACATCATAGGAGGCACGGGTTGGTCAAGGGTGTCTTCATCCACATCAAACTCAACTTTCAGCCTGTCTTCAAAACGAATATGTTCCAAAGCGAGGTAATCCTTTACTATATTTAATTCTTTTTGTAACGAAGCGGTTTCTTTCTTTTCTCCCTGCATACTGCTTCTTAAAATGTTGCTTAATTCTGTAATTGCCTGCCTCGCTCTTTCGGGGTTTTCATCAACGAGGGCACGAATACTGTTGAGCGCATTGAAAATAAAATGAGGATTAATATGAGCCTTAATTGTTTTAAGCTCCAACTCCTTAACTAAACTTTGAAGCCTCACCTTATCTAACTGCTCCTGCCGGCTTTTTTCTATGTAGTGGTAAGTGAAATATATAAGGTTCCAAATGATAAGAAATAAAAATGTACCGAAAGAGGCATACAAAACCCGGCTGATGAAGCCTAACTGTTGAAATTTGTCGGAAGTTAAATTAAGTACCTCTTCTAAATAGATACTAATAAAAGCAAAAGCAAATGAGAAGCCGACGGTGGTTAAAAACATGTACCATATCTGACCATCAAGCGGCTTTTGCAGAATAAGTTTTTTCTGAATAAAATATCTCATGAAATGAGTAGTAGCCAGGCCAATAAATGCATCAAGAAAGAGAACTTCAAAAAAATAAGGCTGCTCTTTTGTTCGTAACGTAAGATAAAAAAAAGTGTAAACTATTATATAGGTGCTCCAGCCGCCTATTTGGCAAAGCCAATACTTGGAGATGCTTTTATTCATAAGTATATAAAAATAAAAAACATTAACGCTAATTAACTATTTCATTTTGATTAATGGCTAAATGCTGTGCTATTTGGTGTTGAATAAGTATTTTCCGTAAAATAGTCGGTAATTCAAAAACCTTAATTACTAAAAACTGTTATGTTTAGATGCCCAAACTACCCGTACATTTTATTAAACCTTAATTTTACAAAAATTAGTCAAAAAAAGAAGGATGACAATCACTCCCGGAAACTTATTAAAAACTATTGACAGTCCGGCGGATTTGAAAAAAATAGGCCGGGAGAATTTGCACAAAGTGTGCGACGAATTAAGGCAATACATAATAGATGTTGTTAGTGTTTATGGCGGTCACTTTGCTGCAAGCCTTGGAGTAGTTGAGCTTTCTGTGGCCTTGCATTATATTTATAACACCCCATATGATCAGTTGGTTTGGGACGTTGGCCACCAGGCATATGGACATAAAATATTAACCGGCCGAAGGGATAGCTTTTATACGAATCGTAAATATAACGGCATTAGCGGCTTCCCTAAAAGAAGCGAAAGTGAGTACGATACTTTTGGCGTTGGTCATTCCTCCACTTCTATTTCAGCAGCGTTGGGGATGGCAATAGCTTCAAAATACAAAGGTGAAACTGATAGAAAATCTGTCGCCATTATTGGTGATGGCGCAATGACTGCAGGAATGGCGTTTGAAGCTATGAACCATGCTGGTGTTGCTGATAGTGATATGCTCATCATTCTTAATGATAATTGCATGAGCATCGATCCGAATGTTGGTGCTTTAAAAGAATACTTAACCGATATTACGCTTTCGCCAACCTATAATAAACTAAAGGACGATGTATGGAAAGCGCTTGGTAAACTGCCTGTAGGTAAAGGCATAACACGTTCGATGGCGCATAAAGTAGCCGAAAGTTTAAAAGGCATGGTTAGCAGCAGCGCCAACTTATTTGAATCTCTTAAGCTTAGGTACTTTGGTCCAATTGATGGCCATAATATAACCAAGCTTGTTGATACATTAAAAGACCTTCGCCAAATACCGGGACCTAAAATCCTGCATATAATTACTGTAAAAGGGAAAGGTTATTCTCTTGCAGAAAAAGACCAAACCAAATGGCATGCTCCGGGACTTTTTGATAAAATAACAGGTGAAATTGTAAAGAAGAAATATGAGGTTCCGCAGCCTCCCAAGTACCAGGATGTTTTTGGTTATTCCATAATTGAACTTGCAGAAGCCAATGATAAGATAATGGCAGTTACACCGGCAATGCCAAGTGGCTCTTCCCTAAAATACATGATGGAAAAGATGCCCCATCGTGCCTTTGATGTTGGTATTGCAGAACAACATGCAGTTACAGTAAGTGCAGGTATGGCAACGCAAGGGCTCAAAGTGTTTTGCAATATCTATTCGTCATTTATGCAACGTGCGTTCGACCAGGTGGTGCACGATGTGGCGATACAAAAGCTGCCCGTTATACTTTGCCTTGACCGTGCAGGATTGGTTGGCGAAGACGGACCAACACATCATGGTGCTTATGATATTGCTTATTTCAGATGTATTCCAAATATGATTATCAGCGCTCCAATGAACGAGTCGGAGCTAAGGAATCTAATGTACACTGCTCAACTTGATACCGTCGATATTCCTTTTGTAATCCGTTATCCACGGGGTGAAGGTGTTCTTACAAACTGGCAAACGCCATTTGAAGAAGTCGGGATTGGTAAAGGACGAAAAATCAAAGACGGAGAAGATGTAGCTATTGTAACCTTCGGCCATCCCGGAAATTTCGCAACCACCGCCATTCGTGAATTAAAAACGCAGGGATTAAATCCTGCTCATTATGATATGCGCTTTGTAAAACCTTTGGATGAAGAATTGCTGCACGAAGTGTTTAACAAATTCGATAAAATTGTTACTGTTGAAGACGGAACAGTTGTGGGTGGTTTTGGAAGCGCTATTCTTGAATTTATGAACGATAATGGATATAAAGCGGATGTAAAAATATTAGGCATTCCTGACCGTATTGTTGAACATGGAAGCCCTAAAGAACTGCACAGAGAATGTGGTTATGATGCACAAGCTATAGCCGAAACAGTAAGAGATTTAATGGGTAAAAGAATCCGAATTTCTAAATTGATAG
>MWYU01000641.1 GCA_002050375.1 Chitinophagales bacterium 62-2 | reverse complement strand
GTATAAGTATCATCATTTTATTTCGTGCAAAAAAGTTCCTGTAACAACTGCACCTGCTGCCAATCAACCGCCCATTGCAAATGCGGGACCTGATCGAACAATCACTATACCTGTTAATTCAACTATACTTAATGGGCGTGGTTCTACCGACCGCGAGGATAATATTACAACTTATGCATTGACAGAAATTTCCGGACTATCATCCTTATTATAGCCGCGGCAACGCTATACAAGTGGCTAAGTAACCTTATGCAGGCCAGTTTTAAAGAATCTCTCATACTTCTAAAGCATTGCCTCTTTAGATCGTTCTATCCGTTCATACTGGCAAGAAACTCTGTATTATCTTTTGTTCCGCGCATGCGCTTTAGCAATTCGTTCATTGCTTCTTCGGTATTCATATCGTTCATATATAAACGAAGAATGTTCATACGCTGAAGCGTGTCTTTATCAAGCAACAAATCATCGCGGCGGGTAGATGAAGACACAAGATCGATGGCCGGGAAAATACGCCTGTTAGCCAAACGCCGGTCAAGCAGCAATTCCATATTTCCAGTTCCTTTAAATTCTTCAAAGATCACCTCATCCATTTTTGATCCTGTCTCAATAAGAGCAGTTGCAAGAATGGTTAGAGAGCCGCCATGTTCAATCTTTCTGGCTGCACCAAAAAACTGTTTTGGCTTTTGCATTGCATTTGCTTCAACACCACCACTTAATACTTTGCCGCTTGAAGGGGCAACCGTGTTATGCGCCCTTGCCAAACGTGTAATGCTATCTAATAAGATTACTACATCATGCCCGCACTCAACAAGGCGTTTAGCTTTCTGTAAAGCTACGGTCGAAACCTTTACATGCTTTTCTGCAGGCTCATCAAAAGTTGATGCGATAACTTCCGCCTTAACACTACGCTCCATATCGGTTACTTCCTCGGGCCGCTCGTCAATCAATACGACCATCAGGTAACATTCAGGATGATTTGCAGCAATAGAGTTTGCTATATCTTTCAATAAAACTGTTTTACCCACTTTTGGTTGGGCAACAATCAATCCGCGCTGGCCCTTTCCAATCGGGGTAAACAGGTCAACAATACGGGTTGCATAACCATTTGAAGTTGTGAAAAGGTTCAGCTTCTCGTAAGGAAATAGTGGCGTAAGATAGTCGAAGGGAACACGATCCCTTACTTCTTCAGGGCCTTTACCATTAATCGTTTCAACCTTTAGTAAGGCAAAATATTTTTCGCCTTCTTTTGGCGGACGTACATATCCAAATACAGTATCGCCGGTTTTTAAACCAAACAATTTTATCTGCGAAGGAGAAACATATACATCATCGGGCGACGACAAGTAGTTATAATCTGAGGAGCGAAGAAAGCCATATCCATCAGGCATCATTTCTAAAACGCCTTCACCTTGTATAACGCCGTCAAACTCTATATTAAATGCAGGTTCTCTTCTTTGATTTTGCTGCGGAAAACGCTGCTGCTGTGGTTGCTGCTGTGCTGCAGAAGCGTCTTCAAAAGGTTGTCCGTCTGCAGGGGCATCAGCATTAGGCGCACTTTTATTTCCGTCTTCACTTACCGGCATTTCAACAGGTGTATCATTCGTATTAACCGAAGAAAGTTCTAATTGCGCTTCATCTTTTTTCGGTTTGCGACCGCGTTTAGGACCCTTATTTTTATTATCTTCTTTACGATCTTCCGGTGCTTTACGCTCTTCCTCTGGCGCGGGTATAGTATTGGTCATTACTTCTGCTTCTTCTGAAGCATTGGCTGTGTTAACCTTCATTATTCGTTTACGTTTACCTCTTTCTGCGGTAGGTGCTTTTGACTGGCTTTCTCCTACTGCCTGTTTATCAAGTATTTTATAGATGAGGTCTTGTTTGTCTGGTTGTGGTGCATGAGGAATGCTTAGTTGTTCTGCTATATCCTGTAGTTCAGGAACAAGCATATCGTTCAATTGCGAAATATCGTACATAAAAAATTTTGATAGTTAAAACTCGAAACATCCAATAGATAAGGAAAATTTGAACTAAAAGGAAACTGGGAAAACTGAAAAACTGTTGAGCTAAGAGTGTGGGTAACCGAGCAGCTTTAAATTTCAATGCAAGTTTACGCTACAATTTTGTAAAAGAAAAAAAATTCAGCTTTTTTTGGGTTCATTAAGTAGTTTATAGTTTCTTTTTGTGATTCTCTACTGTAACAAAGCACAAAAATTCGTGCCACTTTTTACTTAGCCTATATTGTCGAAAGTAAATACACACTTTTTTAAAAAATCAACTATACATACTAATTCAGAATTATTATTATTTTTCTTTCTTAAAACTTAAGCGTGCTTGCATTTCAGTTTTGTTCAATTCTTTTATCAGGTAAAACTTTACCTGCAGGCATTGCAAATTGAATGTTCCGGCTTTTTAGTTCTGTTATTATATCCAGATAAATTGCCTGTTGGGTGTCCATAAATAAATTATAATCTGCACTTAGGATATTATACACAACTTCAAAGTTGATATAATAATCACTTAGGTTTTGTAAGTGCGCCCTGTCAAATACTACATTCTGTTTCTGTGAAATAATTTGTTTTATAAACTGCGGTATTTGTTCCAACACATTTAAAGGAGTATTGTACTCGATTCTTATATTAAATAACACTCTTCTTTTTTGCTGTCTCTTAAAATTATGAATAGGCGTTTTTACCAGGTCGGCATTAGGCATGATAAGCTCTTCGCCTGCCAAAGTTCTTAGGCGTGACGTTTTTATACCAATCTGTTCTACGGTACCGCTTTCTGTCCCTGCAACAACATAGTCTCCGATTTCAAAGGGCTTATCAAAAAAGATGACGAAGTAACTAAATAAGTCACTCAATATATTTTGAGCTGCAAGCGCTATTGCTATGCCTCCTATTCCTAAACCTGCAATAATAGTTGTTACATTATACCCAAGATTATCAAGCAGAAACAAAAACCCGAGCGCCCAAAACAATACTTTAATAACGTTAAGAATGCCATTTAACTGAAACATTCTTGCCTCTGCTTCATTGCGACTCTTCATGTATAATTTAACTGAAAAATGGAGTGCATGATTAATAGCTCTCACAACAAAAAAGATAGTAATCACCGTCATCGCGATCTGCAAAATGTGACTAACCCTGGCAGATAGCGTTAGCTGACTAATGATAGTATAATTGATAACAAAATATACGTAGGGTATCACAAACTTTTCCACCGCAGTAATCAGCACATCATCGAAAGTAGTTTTCGACCTGCCCGTTAATTGCTTAATCCAACCAAGTATCCACCTTTTAAAAAGTTGCAGCACAAGCCATGCTACTAATATACCGGCGATAACATAAATGTAATCCAGCACTGTATTTCCCCAGTAAACAGTACGCAGGTTGAAATTTGCTTGCATAACCAGGAAAAAGTTTAAAAAATCAGGCCAGAAGAAGGAGGAGGGAGTAGGGAGTTAGGAGATTGGAGATTGGTAAGAGACAGGAGTTAGAAGATAGAAGTTAAGAGATAGCAGACAACCTCTACTTCCTATCTTTGCCATCCTTTAAGTAAAAACTATGTTTAATAAACGCATAAAGATTAAGCAATTGGTAGCCACCGAACAAACGGGTGACGAAGTAACTGTAATGGGTTGGGTTCGCACATTTAGAAACAATCAGTTTATAGCATTAAATGATGGCAGCACCAATAATAATTTACAGGTAGTTGTTGAACTTGGTTTATTAGACGAGGCAATATTAAAACGTATTACAACAGGCGCTTCGCTTAAAGTTACCGGCGAAGTAGTACCATCGTTAGGCAAAGGCCAAAAGATTGAATTGAAAGCTAAGAACGTAGAAATTCTTGGCGATAGTGATGCAGACAAATATCCTTTGCAGCCCAAAAAGCATAGCCTTGAGTTTTTGAGGGAAAAGGCGCATCTGCGTTTTCGTACCAATACATTTGGTTCTGTTTTTCGGGTCCGCCATTTGCTGGCATTTGCGATCCATAAATTTTTTAACGATAGAGGTTTTATTTACCTGCATACACCTATTATAACAGCTTCTGATGCTGAAGGCGCTGGCGAGATGTTTCGCGTTACCACTTTGCCATTTGATAACCCGCCACGAAGCCAGGACGGGAGTATTGATTTTAAAGAAGATTTTTTTGGCAAAAGCACTAACCTTACTGTAAGTGGTCAGTTAGAAGGAGAACTTGGCGCAATGGCATTTAGTGAGGTTTATACTTTTGGCCCAACCTTTCGTGCCGAAAATTCTAATACAACGCGACACCTTGCCGAGTTTTGGATGATAGAACCGGAGATGGCTTTTTGCGATATAGAAGACAATATGAACCTGGCCGAAGAGTTCATGAAGTACCTGATACAATATGTAATGGATAACAACCGCGACGATATTGAATTTCTTGATCAGCGGTTAGCGGAAGAAGAAAAGCAGAAACCCGCAAACGAGCGAAGCGAGTTTGGTCTGATTGAGAAGTTGCAGTTCGTAATAAATAATAATTTTGAGCGCATTACCTATACAGATGCTATCACCATTTTATTGGAAAGTCCTGCGTACAAAAAGAAGAAATTTAAGTACGATGTAAACTGGGGCATCGATTTGCAAAGTGAGCATGAAAGATATCTTGTTGAAAAGCATTTTAAGAAACCTGTTATTGTTACCGGTTACCCAAAAGAGATAAAGGCTTTTTATATGAAGCAAAATGAAGATGGAAAAACAGTTGCAGCCATGGACATATTGGCTCCCGGAATTGGTGAAATTGTAGGCGGCTCGCAGCGTGAGGAAAATCTTGAAAAGCTCGAGCAACGAATGCGCGAAATGCATTTACCTGTCGAGGAGATGAGTTGGTATTTAGATACCCGCCGTTTCGGAACTGTACCACATGCAGGGTTTGGTTTAGGCTTTGAAAGGATGGTTCAATTTGTAACGGGTATGACAAATATAAGGGATGTAATTGCCTTTGCAAGAACACCAAAGAATTGTGAGTTTTAGCCCCCTAAATCCCCCAAAGGGGGACTTTAAGAAAATCAACATTTAAATTTTGCCTTTTTGATTAAGGTCTTATATTTGCAGCCCAAAAGGGCCTTCTATAAGAAAGCACGGGAATTAAAAGGTGCGGTAGCTCAGTCGGTAGAGCAAAGGACTGAAAATCCTTGTGTCGGCGGTTCGATCCCGCCCCACACCACATTTTAAAGAAGTAATAAATTGAGCCTCAATAGTTGAGGCTTTTTTGTTTGTTTTAAGTTTCACTACAGGTTTCACTATTATTATTTTTCATCCAACCATAATGGGTCATTTTCCCAATTCTTAGAAATCCCATAGCTTTTACATAACATTTTTATACTCATTTAATAACGAGATAATTCTATTTGAAATCTTATTGGAGGGATTTACTGTTGCTCTAACAGCTTCCACCCATGCAGGTACAAATAGTTGAGCTTTGGAAGAGAGAATTCTTTTCTTGAGCTCTTGAAGCTTATCTTCTGCAAAAGATTTATTACGACAATTATCTGTAATCTGCTTTAATGCAATTTGATCTAACTTTTTATAACAATAATCCGGGGGTATTTCTCTTTCTCTTCCAACATTCATAATACAAAAATTGCATTGCCCAATAGGATCAAGTGGTACAACTCTTTTACGGTTTGCATCAACTTTTTAACTTCCACTTCCGGTAATTGAGGGTAATTTGTCGTAGGTGGTTTTAAGATAAAGCCACCCCATAAACCTACAATTGTGAACCTGCTTACAGCATTTGGTTCTTGTTTTGAGGCAAGGTGAAGAG
>MWYU01000516.1 GCA_002050375.1 Chitinophagales bacterium 62-2 | reverse complement strand
TTACCAGACTATTTTCGCTATCTAATATTTCATCACTTAATTCAACATTTCTGCGTACAGGCAGTAATTGCGGAACTGCTTTTAGCGAAAGAACACTCATTAATAGCGCATAATATTATTTAAATTTGTGCAAATACTTTTTCAATGACTACTCTAAGAGGTATTTACGAAAACGGCCAAATTAGATTGCTAGAACAACCACCGGCATTCAATACAAATAAGGTGCTTATTACTTTTATTGAAGAAGAAAACGAAGAGGAATGGATCAGAAATTTTTCCTTACAGAATACCATTACTGGTATTAAAGAATATTTAGAAGATGAACGAGAAGATTTATACCAGGAATATATAAAGTGATTATATGAACATAGGAGACATAGTAATTGTATCCTTCCCCTTTACTAACCTGGTTTCTTTCAAAGCGCGACCTGCAGTTGTAATAGCTGAAACACCTGATGAATATAAAGATGTGCTTGTAAGTCTTATCACATCTGTTGTCCCTCCGCAATTAAATTCCTTGCAAATAAGATTACTTACGAATGAAACGAATAATTTAAAAGTTGATTCTGTAATTAAAGTATATAGAATAGCAACTATAGAAAACGATAAAATCAGTAATCGGAAAACTAAATGAAGAACAGTTGAAAGAGTTTAAAGAAAAATTCAAATCTCTGGCAGATTAAGAATGCAATAAATATGAATAAATTATTTATCGTTAAGATTGGAGGTAACGTAATTGACGAACCATTCGCTTTAGCCTCATTTTTAGATGACTTTGCAAAACTCTCTTCTCCCCTTACGGGGCATGGGGCAAAATGTGTATTAGTTCATGGGGGTGGAAAAATTGCCACAGCAATTGGTGAAAAATTAGGTATAAAACCAAATTATACAAACGGAAGACGTATAACAGACGATGCAACAGTTGATCTTGTAACTATGGTATATGGAGGATTGATAAATAAAAAGATAGTTGCAAAGCTTCAATCGTTAGAATGTAATGCATTAGGGTTAACTGGTGCAGATGGAAATATTATACCTGCTATAAAGAGACCGGTAAAAGATATTGATTTCGGTTGGGTTGGAGATGTGGAAAGTTCAAGGGTGAAAGTTGAAAGTTTACAATTATTATTGGAAGGAAAGTTTGTTCCGGTAGTTGCTCCGCTTACACATGATGAGCAGGGGCATATGCTTAATACAAATGCTGATACAATAGCATCCTCTCTTGCTGTTGCTTTGTCTTCATATTATGATGTAAGATTGATCTATTGTTTTGAAAAGAAAGGCGTGCTTGAAAATGTAGAAGATGAACATTCGGTTATTCAGATTATTGATAAAGAAAAATACAAGCGACTTGTAGCAGAAGAAAAGTTGTTTGCCGGTATTATTCCTAAAATTGATAATGCTTTCGACGCTATAAGCGCGGGTGTAAAAGAGGTGTTGATCGGTGATGCAAAAGATATCTTAACAAATGTTGGGACTAACACAACAGGTACACTTATAAGAAACTGATGTTAGACCAACAACTATACCTTGATGCGGTAGACCTTTTAAAACAACTCATAGCGACACCCTCTTTTTCAAAGGAAGAAAATAAAACCGCCAATATAATTGAAGCCTTTTTACAAGGGCGGAATATAAAAACCAACCGGGTTATAAATAATGTGTGGGCAGTTAATAAATATTTTAATCCTGCTAAACCATCTATTCTTTTAAACTCGCATCATGATACTGTTAAGCCAAATCCTCAATACACCAAAGATCCTTTTAAGCCTGTCATCGAAGAAGGAAGACTATATGGTTTAGGAAGCAATGATGCAGGTGGATGCCTTGTAAGTTTAATAGCTGCTTTCCTACACTTTTATCAGCAAAAAGACCTTGCATATAATCTTGTTTTAGCCACCACTGCCGAAGAAGAAATAAGCGGAAAAAACGGCATAGAAGCATTGCTAAAAGATCAAGAGTTTCAACAAGTAACCGAAAGTTTTACTAAGCCCACTTTAGGGGGCGGGGGGGCCGCAATTGTCGGTGAACCCACACTAATGAATTTGGCTGTTGCAGAAAAAGGCTTGTTGGTGCTTGACTGTATTGCATACGGCAAAGCAGGACATGCGGCGAGAGAAGAAGGTGAAAACGCTATATACAAAGCAGTAAAAGATATTGAGTGGTTTAAAACTTACCGTTTCCAAAAAGTTTCTGAATGGTTAGGGCCTGTAAAAATGAGTGTAACATCTATTCAAACAGAAAACAAGGCGCATAATATAATTCCTTCTCAGTGCAGCTTTATTGTTGATGTAAGAGTAACAGATGAATACTCACATGAAGAGGTGCTTGCAACTATTCAACAAAATGTTGTAAGTGAAGTAACGCCCCGAAGTATGCGGCTGCGATCAACAAGAATTGATGCAGATCATCCGGTAGTAAGAGCAGGAATTGCAATAGGAAAAACTTGCTTTGGGTCCCCCACGAGCAGTGATAAAGCATTGATGCCTTTTCCGGCATTGAAGTGTGGCCCGGGCGACAGCGCAAGAAGCCATACAGCAGATGAGTTTATTTACCTTACCGAAATTGAAAGGGGAATTGAGGATTATATAAAAATGATAAAAAAAGTATTGTAGTTACTGGTTACCGGTTACCAGTTGCAAGGAAGAGATGTTTTAAAAACTATCTTCGAAATATATCGTTAACGGTTTATATGAAAAGTTATAGAGATTTAGATGTTTATAAAGAATCTAAAAGTCTTGCAACCAGCATTCATAAAATGACAATGTCACTCCCTAAATTTGAGATGTTTGAAGAAGGAAGTCAAATACGCAGATCAGCAAAAGCAGTTACATCTTTAATTGTTGAAGGCTATGGACGAAGACGATATAAAGCAGAGTTTATAAAGTACCTTGTATATGCACAATCGGAATGCGATGAAACGATCGTGCATTTAGAATTCTTATATGAAACAGGCTCTCTTTCAGATAAAAATACCTTTGGGCAGCTTAAGACAGATTACGACTCCCTTAGCAAAAAGATTAATAAATTTATTCAGTGGGTCGAAAATAATTTAAACGACTTTAATAATTCGTCAAAACAAACGGGCAACACATAACCTGAAACCAGCAACCGGAAACTGGTAACCAGTAACGGGCAACCGGCAACAACAACCATGAAACTCTGGCAAAAAAATACGAACGTATCCGAAGCCGTAGAAGCTTTTACAGTGGGCAGGGACCAGGAAATGGACATGTATCTTGCTCCTTACGATGTTCTGGGTTCTTTAGCCCACATAAAAATGCTTGAAAGTATTGGCTTGCTTACAACTGTTGAATGGAAAGTGCTTTCAGACGAGTTAAAGAGTATTTACAGGGAAATAGAAGCAGGCCACTTTACATTGGAAGAAGGCGTTGAAGATATACACTCACAGGTGGAACTTTTATTAACGAAGAAATTAGGTGAAGCAGGAAAAAAAATTCATAGCGGCCGTAGTCGTAACGACCAGGTATTGGTTGATATTAAGCTCTTTTTACGAAGCGCTGTTGAGCAACTTGTTCATAATATCAATAATCTTTTTCAGTTGCTTCAGCAAAAAAGTGAAGAATTTAAGAATGACCTGCTGCCCGGTTATACGCATCTTCAGTTAGCCATGCCATCCTCATTCGGCTTATGGTTAGGCGCGTATGCGGAAGGTTTGGTGGATGACGTAATTACTCTTCAATCTGCGTATAAAGTGATCAATAAAAATCCCCTCGGCTCGGCTGCAGGGTATGGTTCTTCGTTTCCTTTAAACCGTACTTACACTACAAAACTGTTAGGTTTTGAAGATTTAAATTATAATGTTGTCTATGCACAGATGAGCCGCGGTAAAAGCGAACGGATCGTTGCACAGGGGCTAAGCAACATTGCAGCAACGCTCAATAAGCTGAGCATGGATTGTTGCTTATATATGAACCAGAATTTTAGCTTCATTTCGTTTCCCGATAATTTAACTACAGGCTCTTCAATCATGCCTCACAAAAAGAATCCCGATGTTTTTGAACTGATCCGCGCAAAGTGTAATCAATTACAGGCGCTCCCTAATGATATTATTTTACTTACAACAAATCTGCCATCAGGTTATCATCGCGACTTCCAGTTGCTGAAGGAGTATTTGTTTCCCGCGTGTATTACGCTCAACAGTTGTATTGATATGATGCACCTTATGATTACCAATATTAAAATAAAGCACGACCTTTTAAGCAATGAACAATACAAGTATTTATTTAGCGTGGAAGAGGTAAACAAACTGGTATTGCAGGGATTACCATTCAGAGACGCTTATAAAAAAGTTGGATTAGAGATTGAAGAAGGAAACTTTCAATATTCAGCATCAGTAAATCATACACATGAAGGAAGCATAGGTAATTTGTGTACCCAACAAATAGGCGAAGCAATGCAACGGGCAATTGATGAATTTGAATTTGAGAAATTTCATGTGGCAATAGAAAGTCTTCTCAGATAGCATTTAATTTAGTACTTTATACATCAATATGATTTAGGGTTCCTGCTGGTATGCCTTACTCGTAAAACCAAAATAATGTTATTTGTAAAACGGTAAAATATTCTGTAGCGATGTTTTTCAAAAGCTCGGTAACTGCCATCATTATTCATCTTGTATTTATCAGGCCCGTAAACTTCTGGGTTACTAATGGCTTTGTTTACTGCTGCATAAATATCTTCTATCACTTTGTGCGCATTTTTAGGTGAATCTTCACTAATATAGTTGAATGCGTGCTTCAATTGTTGTTGCGAACTTTTTGTCCAAACAATGCTATACTTCTCATTTACCACTGCTTGATCTGCTTTAGCACTTCCTCGTTAGTTATAAATTCTTCCCGCTCAAATTCTGCTTCGGCTTCTGCAATTTCCTTGTTATACTCTTCGATACTAACAGGTTCATTGCTTTCAATCCTTCTATGTAAAAATGTTTTTAGCAGTTGGATAACCGATCTTTTTTCTGCTTCGTTCAACTGATTAAAATAATTATACATTTCGTGCTCTAATGCCTGTGTCATATAGTCGTTTGTACAAATTTAATTTCTATTAGCCTTTAAACCAAACTACCATTTTATTGTTGGTAATCATATTCAAAAAATAACTTGGCATGAATGTTAGTACCAGTACATCGCACCTTTAATTCATGGAAAGTCATTATATAAAATACCCTCATTCAACTTTTCATTACCGGCAATATGGTAATGGTCCGAAGTTGCTTTTCTGCTTTCATGGCTATGGAAGAGACAGTTATACTTTCAATTTTTTTGACCGGCTTCTTGGTAAAAGATATACGGTAATAGCCATAGATCTGCCTTTTCATGGTAATACGACATGGGATAAAGATCTTACTTTCCAGCCCAACTTTTTAATACAGGTAATCCAGCAAATACGGTCATCGCTTAAAAAAGAAAAGGAGAAGTTTTCTTTAATGGGTTATAGTATGGGTGGCCGGATTGCACTATATCTTACTCAAATTTTACACAAGCATATTGAACAACTGGTGTTGATCGCGCCGGATGGTCTAAAGTTTAATTTCTGGAATTTTATTGGCACCAAAACCTGGGCAGGAAACAAACTCTTAAAGTACACTATAAACAATCCAAAGTGGTTTCTAAGCATGTTGAACTTTGCAGAAAAAGCAAAGTTTATCAATAGAAGTATTTCGAGCTTCGTGCATTATTATATGGATGATAATGAACAGCGTTTAATACTGTATCACCGCTGGACTACAATGCGAAAGTTTAGCCCAAACCTTTCGAAAATAAAGAGGCTGGTTAACAAACAAAAATTAAAGATTAGAATGATGTTTGGCAGGTACGACAACATAATACCGTTGTCAGG
>MWYU01000443.1 GCA_002050375.1 Chitinophagales bacterium 62-2 | reverse complement strand
TTGCAGCCCTAAGGTTCTTACAGAAATTAAATACGCCAACAGAATAAACATTTATATCCTTCAATATTCCATTATCTCCCTTTCCGTTTGCATCCACATCAGCCTTCCTGGCAGTTTCATTATTCTCATTTCTTAACTCATTCCAAAGCACATCAAACTCCACCCCATCAAAAACTGATAGCTCTCCGCCGGGTTTAAATTTTGAAGCAATATCGTTTATCAAAATGTCATCACAGGTTTTACCATTTTTATCTTTTGGACATTCTGTTGAATGATTATATAACCACAATAGATTGTTGTTGTCTCCCCACGGTCCTTCAACTGCGTGAGGCGCTACAACACATTTTCCAGCCGTAAATTTTAAAGGCTTTGTTCCATATTTTCCCCTGTTAACGGTAAGTGTATTGTTTTTATAATCTGCATCCACAAGGGTTAATTGTTCGGCATAATTCCAGTCTAAGCTGCCGTCAGCATTTGTTTTACAAATTGCCAAATCATCATTTCTATTTTTGGCTCTGCCGGTTTTTATCTTAAAAATAGAAGCATCTTTTACTTTGATGGTTACCTGATTGTTATCATCATCTACATCATGTAAAAGAGAAGTGCCCTCATAGTAAACCCAATGTCCCTGATAGAAAACAGAACCATCTAATGGATCACGAGCATTTCCATTGTAGTGAAGAAAAACTGCCTGCTGTGGATTTCTCTGTTTAAACTTTTGAAAGAATGGCAAAGTAACTTTCCTGTTTAATATCTCTTCATTCAGGTTTTTACCCATTATACCACCTAAGCGGTTAAAAGTTTTTTCCCAGTTTTCATACCCCGCTGTTATCAGGTTTTCGCTGCGGCGAAAAAAGAATGCCCGCGGATAACCACTGGTTAAAAGTTCAATTTTTGCCGGTGGTAAATATTCTTTAAACGAGCTTACACCTACATATCCTGCTGATATAAGTATTAGCAAAGACAGCCCGCCCAACAGCTTTCTATTTTTTAGTTGCTTTAATAATTTCATTGTTTTTATTGATAAGCTTAACAGGGATATGTTCAGTTGAAATGAAATTTTTGAAAACAGCATCATATTTATTATTTGAAATATCGGCGCTGCCAACAGTTTCAAAATCTATAACCGGCTTATCGGTATTGAGCGGATAATTGCCTGAATATTTAATGATATTATTTTTGAAAATTATGTTTTTCACAAACTCTGCACGAAGAATTGCGGAGCCAAAAGTCGTAAAAGTGTTATTCTCTATATTGATACGTCCATGTATATATTCGTTGTTTTTTGAAACTGCCAGTATATTAATAAGCGCTATAGGCTTGGGTGTTCCGTAAGAGCCATCTAAAAAAGTATTGTTGCGGATAGTAAGGTCGGTTACATATCCCGACTCGTACCAGAATGTAAATTCATTAGGAACCTGGATAGCAGACATCATATTGCTGAATGTATTTCCTTCTATCAGCACTTTTCGCGGAGTTAATATCAGGAAGCCTCTTGCCCTGTTATTTATCAGTGTGCAGTTTTTAATTTCAACTTCAGGATATGCTGAACTGTTTTCAAGATAGTAACCTGTTTTGAGAAGAGTACCAATCTCCTGCTTGAAAGTAACTTTAAAATACCGGGGGTTAACCATCTCCACAGTATCTACAATAAGCATTGATAAGTGAGTGGAAGCGACATGAGGATCTACTGCATAAATCGTATCCCCGGAACGGGCAAACTGGTAGCCTGACTGTTGAAAGTGTCCTACCCTTAACCCGGCAGTACGACCTTTAAAATCCATTACTTCAAAATAAGTACCATGAATATTTGTCGCATCATCAAACTGGTTTTCGAAACGACAATTGTCCATTTTAATTAAACCCCTGCAACCAACAAAATGTGTTGCATCAGCCGTTGTTGCTATCATCCTGCCATCTTTTTTATCGGGCATTACATTGAAGGAATTTAATGTAACATCCTTACAATTATCTGCAATCAGTCCCATGCCACTTGCATGGTGAACGGTAACATTATTAAGTTCAATATTATCAGAATGATACAACCTGAATGCGGGTGCAAGCCGGTTATAACCGTTCATGCCTTTGGCTACCAGTACCCATCCTATTTTCGGCAGTTGTGTTTTTACCCCTGTTACTCTTATTAGTCCTGGTTGAAGTTGAGTTGCTATAATGCTGTTTTCTATTCCGCGGTTTCTAAATGCGGGGTCATTCTTATCAACCGGGTAAATAGTACTTTCAAGAGTGCTCCAGTTTTTTACCGATTGTTTTACCTCCCTGTTTAAAGGTGGCGACATATTGCGGCTCTGGTAAGCAACAGCATTTTTTATTGGATCAAAGTAAACCCCGTTTTCAAGGTTATGCTGAAAACCTTTTTTTGTAAATAGCAGTTCACCGTTTTTAATTTCATACGGATACTGATCACTGATTTCAAAATCCACATAAGGATTTTTTGCATCATTGCTAACGCCAACAACTTTAAGTTCGCTGTGCGTTGGGCTGGACCAGTTAACCCTTACATTACTGATTTCGATATTTGAGGAGTTCTCGATTGAAAACGGGATAATAAGCCCATGCATAATAAATTCTGCACCTCCGCCATCTATCTCGAGGTTATGAAAATCAATAAGAGGAAAAGCCATTCTTCTTGCACCAAAGTCGTGATTGCTGATGTATGCATATCTCTCAAATGCAAGGTCATCATAAAAATGATAGGTGCCTTTTTGAAAAATTATTTTAGTAGCCTTACGTTTATAGGCATCTTTCAAAAGCTTTAATACTCCCGCTACTGCATCACTATCAGAAACCGAAATATAATCAGATGCATGTAAAACTATTTGCTGACCCCGCAGTTTATTTTCTTTTGCAACGATGAAAAGGAAATAAAATAAGGCTATGTATTTAATCATATAATTTAATAACCCGGGTTTTGGTCTGTAACGTCTATTGCAGAATTATTCAGTATCTCATTTATAGGGATTGGGTATAAATAATGTTTAGGCTGTATATTAATGGGAGCGGTAGTAGTACTAACAGATAGCAAAGTTGCTTTAACTGCATCAATTAAACGACCTGTTCTAACCAAATCAAACCATCGCTGGCCTTCGTAACACAACTCACGTGAACGCTCATCGAAAATAAAATCAAGAAAGTCGCCCGTCGGTGCAGATGGAACGACCGTAGATAAATACCTTTTAACCCTTAGATCGGTGACTAATTTAAGCCCCCTTGCAGTAGCTGAACCATTATTCAACTCTGCATCCGCTTCGGCAACCATCAGCATTACATCAGCTAATCTGAACAACGGTAAGTTTATTGGATCTGAAAAATGCTGGCCATCAAAACCACAGGGCTTTCTAAATTTTCCTGCATAAGTGAGCGTCAGAGTAGTTGCTCCGGGAACTTCAACACAACCCTTATAACTGAAATTTACAATGTTCCTTGCCTTCCTGGTATCACCGGTTTCATACTTGTTTATAAGGTTTTGCGTAGGTCTGGCATTATTCTGTCCCCCTCTTGAAAGATTTATGTCGCCGTTATTTGCTGGTGCAAAAAGATTGGCAAGCCCGCCTCCTTTACCACTAACCTTACTGCTTCCCTCAAATTGAACACTAAATATAATTTCAGAATTGTTCTCAGTAGGCACTTCGAAGATGGAACCATAATCGCTTAGCAAAGCATAATCAGGAATCGCTAATACCTGTTGCCCTGTACTTACTGCATTTGTAAAAGCTTCTGAAACATTTACCCCTTCGTAACCGGCTACAGATTTATATTTACCATGCGATGCCATAGTAAGATATACCTTGGTTAACATAGCCAATGCTGCTCCCCGTGTAGCCCTGCCGGCAGGAGTTTGGCTAACCTCTGGCAGCAAAGGTGCAGCCTCTTTCAAATCCTTAATAATTTGATTATACACTTCCTGTATGCTTGCCCTTTTGGTGTTAAAGGCATTAGGATCAAGAGATGTAGTCGCCGTAGTAATAAGCGGAACACCACCGAACATGCGCACCAGGTAGAAATAAAAGAATGCCCTCATAAATCTAGCTTCAGCTCCATATTTGCTTTTAGAAGCATCTGACAAAGGTGAAGAGGGAATATTATTTATAATATCAGAGGCCTGGTTAATGCCTGCATAGAAATTTTTCCAGATGAGGTCTAAGTTTTCTTCTGATGAGGTGTAGGTATAGTTCATATAATCCGCATACGCCTGGCTTGTATTGCCTTTACCGGCAAAGTCATCTGTACCAAAATTAGCCACTACAAGCAACCCTGCGCTGAAAGACCGGCTGTTGGGCGTATTACTCAACTTATCATATAAACCTATTACAAAAGCCTGGGCTGAGGATTCTGTTTGAAGAAGCTCGGATGGAGTTTTCAAGGAAAAAGGTTCCTCAACTAAAAACTTTTTACAGCTTCCCGATAAAATGGTTATAGATAAAAGAATGTATTTTAAATTTTTCATGACTTAATAGTTAAAAGATTAAAATCTCACATTTACACCTATTGTATAGGTTGTTGGACGGGGATAAGAGAAAAAATCTACACCTATGTTTTGAGGGTCGGTTGAAGTAAGTTCAGGGTCATACCAATTATAATTGTGAAACACTGCTAAATTATCTGCGGATAGTGAGACATCAATATATGTAATCTTAGCCCTTTTCAACAATGAGGGAGACAAAACATACTTCAATGCAACATTCTGAATCCTTAAAAAAGATCCATCTTGAATAGCAAAAGTTGATTGCGATTGCCGTCCTAATGCATCAGTAGAAATAGGAATATTACTTTCCTGGTTAGTTAAAGACCACATGTTTCTATAATAATCAGCCCTGGAGTTAGTGTAAGAAGAACTTTGTAAAAGAGTGTTTGACCAGTTAAGTATATCATTACCATATTGCCAACTAACAAATGTACTCAGTGATAACTTTTTGTATGAGAAAGTATTTCTTATACCACCAAAATGTTTAGGATTTGAATTACCGATTATAGTACGGTCATACTCGTTCACAAATCCATCCGACTTACCATTTACACCGCTGATATCTTTATACTTATATTTTCCTGGTAATGGTGCACCAAAAACAGGAACTCCGGCTTTTAAAGTTCTTCCATCAGCTTCAAAATCGGTAAGCTTATATACGCCGTCAAATATAAAACCATACAAAGATCCTAATGGCGATCCAACTTTAATAATATTAGGTCCTACGGAAGAATTTACAATTAAGCCTGTAATTATTTGATCCTGGGTGCCAAGACTAATTACTTTATTTCGGTTTAAATTAAAATTAATATCAGTATTCCATTTAAAGTTTTTATTACTAAAATTGACGGTACCTAATACAATTTCAAACCCTTTGTTTTGTATACTTCCAACATTTTGGTAAACAGTACTAAATCCCGAACTACCTGCTACAGGGGATTCAAGCAACAGATCTTTGGTGTTCTTAATATATGCATCCACGGTTACGGTTACGCGATTACGCATAAATGAAAAATCAAGTCCTGCATTGTAGGTTTCACTGGTTTCCCAGGTCAAGTCCGGGTTAGCTACCGACTGCGTTGAAGCTCCATTATATTGAGTGCTTCCGCTAAAATAGCGCACCGAGCCGGCTGTGCTTAATGCACTGTAAGGTGGAATAGATTGATTTCCGATCAGCCCATAACTTAAACGCATTTTGAAATCATCAAAAACATTCAAATTTTTAATAAACGCCTCATCACCCACCTGCCATGCAAAAGCAGCCGCAGGAAAATAGGAATACTTATTTTTTCCATAAAACTTAGATGAGCCATCCGCCCTAAGGCTTAAGGTAAACTGGTACCTGTCTTTAAACCCATAGTTTATACGGCCCAGGTAAGACC
>MWYU01000513.1 GCA_002050375.1 Chitinophagales bacterium 62-2 | reverse complement strand
AGTGTGCACAGAACCGATGGCGAAACGTTGGCTAAGTATGATTATGAAAGAGCAAAGCCGAAAGCAGTTGGGCCGATTTAGTCATATCCCGCTGCTTTCGGATTACATCAGATTTATGTGAAAAAGAGCCGTTATCTATTCTTTAGTCACCTTCCAAATCACTCCAGTACCAGGTATATACTCATAAGGCTCTCTGTCCTGGGCCTTACGGGCCTCGTTAATTTTTACCTGGCCGTAATCAACAATATACATCGCTCCATCCGGACCAAATTTTACATCAAAGGGACGCTCCAATACCTTTCCCGCCTTCCCTTGTTCAGATCCTGGAAGGCCACTAATGTTACTAAGGAAAGGCACCACTTGTTTAGTATTGGGATCTATTTGAACAATTCGATAACCTACACGGGTAATTGCCGGATCTGTTGCCGGCGTAAGGTCTCCCCACTCGGCTACAAACAAATGACCTGCATACATGCCCCAGCCGTCAGGCGCTACATCTAATAATGAAGGAGAAGAATGAAAAGGATGCAAACCAGCTATCAGGCTTTTATCGGGGGCTGCCAAGCCACTGGCAGCATGATCTATTACAAAACCCAGGTTTTTACCCTGTGAAACACCATTAACAAAAACCTCTGCCTGCAGTTTATCCTCAACTTCAAATTTAGAATCGGTAAGCGGCTCTAACGAAGCTGAATAATCAGGGAAGCCGTACCAGGTTCCTTTCTTTATCATATAAGTCGCGTCAAACAAATCTTTCACCGGGCGGGGGCCACGAACATCATAACTGTTTACAGCAGCGTACATCTCGCCTTTTTTGTTCCAGGTTAACCCTATTACATTCCGTAAACCGGAGGCAACAGTTTCTAAAGTTCCTTCTGCGTTCGCGGGGTCAAAAGAAACGATAGCGCCGCCAGGCTTATTAGTGCCGCGAATTATTTGTCCGGGAGTGCTGGGGGTGCCAAAAGGCATGTAAGCTCCGGTCAGCACCGAGTCTTCGAACTTGTCTTTGGTGCGGAAATCTTCAGATTTGAAATTTTTTCCCAGCAGCACCAGGTCTTGAGCTGAGGTGGTATGAAGGTCTGGTTTGCGACCGATAAACGGTGCAATATCGGGTCCCACCACACCAGCATTTCCGGCAGGGCCAGTGGCCAAGTACATGCGGCCATCGGGGCCCATGCGGACGTCGTTTAGCGGGTGCTCAGATCCCGAATCGAAAAAGCCGCTCAAAATCTGTTGGATGGAAGAACCATTCTTCAGTACACGTGATACGGCTCCGGTCTGGTCTGCGGCCCGGTGCGTTATGTAAAAAGCATTGTTGTGATAAGTAAGCCCCACCACGGGCGCTACCACATTTTGGGATGACAGGTTTACTATTTCACTAGTTTGCCCCTCATTTACTTTTAAAATTCGTGCAGGTGACGGTTCAGGTAAAAAGCCTCCGCCTGCTTCCACCACGTACATGTTTTTATCTTCGTCCCAGGTAATGGCTGTTGGAAAGTTTAATCCGTCAACTACTTTCTCGAGAGTGTAACCCTGGGGTAAATTAACAAAAGAATTAGGGTCATCGGTTTTCTGGCAGGCGGAGAAAATAAACGCAGCCGCAAAAAATACCAGCGCAGTTGATAAAGAGTAAGAAGAACAAAAGTTGTTTTTTTTCATGATTTACATTTTTTGGTAAGCAATAATAACTGTAGAAGGAGTTTCAAGAACGGGATCTTATTAAGATGCCTGCGCAAGATACTTTCCTTTACCAGAATGAATTGTCACGAAAGTATCACATTTGTGTACTAAATGTATTTATACATTAAACTATGATTGTCCTGCCGGGGTCTCCTCGCATAGCTTTGTGCGATAGCAAGGGACCCCGGCATGCAGCATAAGAGCATGCTTCAATTCAGTTCTTCATAATGCAAAGGAACAAAGCCATTTCAGATACTCTTTACATAAAACTTTGCACTGCTATTTATTATTAAGAACCTATGTGCCACTTGCTTTACGATTGGTTGTACTTGTCTTTTTTTATGTTGTTTTTTTCTGCGCCCCTGATTGTTTTCTGCCTGATTAGTTACCCGTGTTAATAACTTAATAACTGCCTTATTGGTTTGATCCTTTGTTTCTATAGCAGAGCCTGCAGGAGAACCGCTCATAACACCGCCGCCAGCGCCGCCGGTTCCCACAGGACTTCCGGGGCGTAACGTCTCTGGTACCATGCGATTGTGCGATTCTTTAATAAGACTGAGTGTTGGTATTGAAAATGCGGATGATTTAATTGCTGATTTGGATCAGGAGATAGGATAAGTTTGAGTTATACAACAAGAATGTAGTCTTATGTCGTTATTCCGATTATGCCGCTGCATCCCCTGAATACTTTTTTATAGACTTCAATTCCTCTTCTTTTGTTTGAATTTGCTCCTCAATATCAAAATCATCCTGTAAACCCAGCCAGAATTTAGGAGACGTACCAAAATATGTACTTAACCTTACTGCGGTGTCGGCAGTTATACGTCTGTTGCCTTTTAAAATTTGCGAAACTCTTGTTTGAGGAATACCAATATTATTTGCTAAACGATATGCGGATATATTTAAAGGAACAAGAAACTCTTCTTTAAGAACTTCACCAGGGTGTATATTTTGTAGGCGTGGCATTGTAATTTTTTAATGGTAATCAATAATTTCTACTTCGGACGCATTGACTGCATTCCATTTAAAAATAATTCTCCATTGGTCATTAATTCTTATGCTGTAAAATCCCTTCAAATCTCCTGAAAGTTTTTCAAGCATATTTGAAGGTGGAACTTTTAGGTCTATCAAACTTTGTGCGTTGTTCAACATTCTTAATTTCCTTCTTTCGATTTGTTGTATTTCATTTGGCAATTTTTTTGACCTGTTTCCCAGCCATATACTTTCAGCAAACCTGCTGCTATCAAAATGTATTTCATAAATTTTAATTTAAGAAACGATGGCAAACCTTTGGCCATTATCTATCTTATAAAAGTTTCCTCACTTTTTCAATTATCTGCAGAAGATTGTTTGAATCTTGGCCGCCTGCAGTTGCTAATGTTTTATTTCCGCCACCGCCACCTTTTATTAATGGAGCTATATGTTCTTTGATAATCTTTGTAGCGTCAAGGTTTTTTGCAGCGCTAATAGTTTCATCAATCATAACAGCAACATGGGCTTTACCGTCCACATTTGCAGCTAATACAAATACACCATTTTGTATGCTTTGTTTTAAATCAATACAGAGTTTCTTAAGACTATCAACACTGGTTACTTCTACAACCTCGCCGATAAAATTAACGTCATTCACCTCTACAGCTTTGTGCAGCAATCCGGCTTTTATAGATGTTAGTTGCTTCGCTTCAACGCTTTCCATTCGTTTCTTTAATTCGGCATTTTCAGTTTGCATGCCTTCAAGAGCCTTTCTAACATCCTTAGGATTTTTTAGAGCTTCTTTAACCTCCTGCAAAGCGTGAAAATATTCGTTTATATAATCTTCTGCCGCTTTGCCGCTTACTGCTTCAATACGTCGTACACCTGCGGCAACAGCACTTTCATGTTTTATTTTAAAATGTCCAAGCTCGCCTGTATGTTCCACATGCGTACCACCACACAACTCAACCGAATACTGCGGATCCATTATAACCACTCTCACCACATCTCCATATTTTTCTCCAAACAAAGCCATTCCGCCCATTGCCACTGCTTCATCCTTGCTCATTTGTTTAATTGCAACAGGTACATTCTCTCTTATTTTTTTGTTTACAAGTGCTTCTATCCTGGCAATCTCTTCGTTGGTTACTTTAGCGAAGTGAGAAAAGTCGAAACGCAGGTGTTCGTTATTTACCAGGCTTCCTTTTTGGGCAACATGAGTTCCTAAAACCTGGCGTAATGCTGCATGCAATAGGTGCGTTGCACTGTGATGCACCTCGGTATTTTGCCGTAAGTTTCTATTTACCCTTGCAATTATTCCTTCATGAATATTTTTTGGGAGTTTATCAACAAAGTGAATGATAAGGTTGTTTTCTTTTTTTGTGTCGGTTACGTTTACAGATTGTTCTCCAAAAATCAATTCACCTTTATCACCAACCTGTCCGCCGCTCTCAGCATAAAAAGGAGTGGCATTTAAAACAAGCTGATAAGCTTCTTTACCTTTTGAAGTTACCTTACGGTACTTTAATACTTTGCTTTTTGTTTCAAGCGAATCATAGCCCACAAACTCGCTGACTGTCTCATTGTTTATTACTATCCAATCTTCTGTATCCATTGAAGTTGCTGCACGGCTTCGGTTCTTTTGTTGCTGCATTTCTGCTTCAAAGGCACCTTCATCAACTATCAAATTGTTTTCTGCTGCTATAAGACGGGTTAAATCAAGTGGAAAACCGTATGTATCATATAAATCAAAAGCTTCTTTTCCATCGATAGTTTTAAGTCCATTCGAAGTCGCTATCACAGAGGATTTTCCCTCAGCTTGAAATGACATTTCACCAACGGCCTGCAAAGTTGCTGTTAGAGTTGATTTTCCTTTAGCAATAGCATCTATTCTTTTAAGACCCTTTTCCAATGTTCTTAAAAACCCTTCTTCCTCCTCCTTCACAACCTTTGTAATAAATTCTAATTGCGAATGCAGCTCCGGAAATACGAACTGAAACTGCATACCTAAGACAGGCAGCAGTTCGTATAGCAGCGGTTGTTTATAATCTAAATAAGAATAGTAGTATCTGACAGCACGACGAAGAACTCTTCTAATAACATAGCCGGCGCCTGTATTAGAAGGCAACTGGCCATCAGCAATCGTAAAAGCTATTGCACGAATATGATCGGCAATCACCCTGAATGCTATATCCTTTTTATCGTTTGTATTCGTATATTTTTTACCTGTCAGCTTCTCTGTTTCAGCAATCGTTCCGGTAAAAATATCAGTATCGTAGTTGCTTTGTTTGCCCTGTAAAACACGAACTAATCTTTCAAGACCCATTCCTGTATCCACATGCCTTGCAGGTAATGGTTCAAGACTTCCATCTCTTAAACGGTTAAACTGGATGAAGACATTATTCCAAATTTCAATCACCTGGGGATGATCGGCATTCACTAATGTCTTTCCGTCAATAGCCTTTCTTTCTTCATTACTTCTGCAGTCAACGTGAATTTCGGTACAGGGGCCACAAGGGCCGGTATCGCCCATCTCCCAAAAGTTATCTTTCTTATTACATAATAGTATCCTGTCTTCGGCTATCCATTTTTTCCATTCGTTAAATGCCTCCTCATCCTTAGGTAAATTTTCATTTGAATCTCCTTCGAATATGCTAACATACAAACGGTCTTTATCCAGCTTATAAACTTCAGTTAGCAACTCCCAACTCCATGCAATTGCTTCAGCTTTAAAATAATCTCCAAAGCTCCAGTTGCCCAACATTTCAAACATGGTGTGATGATAAGTGTCCACACCGACTTCTTCCAGGTCGTTATGCTTGCCGCTAACACGCAGGCATTTTTGAGTATCGGCAATACGTGGGTTATCCGGCTTCCTGTTTCCTAAAAAATAGTCTTTAAACTGGTTCATACCGGCATTGGTGAAAAGCAATGTGGGATCGTTTCTAACAACGATAGGAGCAGAGGGAACTACCAGGTGTTTTTTTGAAGCAAAAAAGTCTAAGAAATGTTTCCTTATTTCTGTGCTGGTCATCATGTTGGCCAAAATATTAGCTAAAATTTTGTGTTCAAAATAATTATTTGCAACACTTTTATTAGGGCTCAAAGGTAGTAAATGAAAAGTGGTAACAGGTTTAACGCATTCAGGTATAATTATTAAAGTTATTTACACAATTATTACCAGAACTTTGCCTTGCAACCGAACGAACCCTTTCTAAAC